>JAHEGF010000155.1 GCA_024645155.1 Phyllobacteriaceae bacterium
CGTTCCCGTTCCCTTTGCCGCCACCGTTACCCTTGCCGCTGTTAGAAGATTTTCCGGAATTGCTCTTGTTAACAGACTTTGGACCCATTGGAACATGCACGCGTCCACGATCAGAATCCCGGTCACTGCGGCCGCGTCCGGGATTCCCAAAGCCTTTTCCGTTGGGGTTGGGGCCAGCTTTACCAACACCTTTTTCGTTGCCGGGATTACCTGGCGTCTTACCTTTTGGAGAATCCGGCGGATCAGGTGGCGTCGGTGGGCCGGGAGGAGTAGGCACGGCTACTGCGACGCTAATTGGCGTCTGCTGCAAACCATTTTGAGCCGTCGAACTCTTGCATCCGGCTGTTTCGCGGCGGAACCGCCTGTCAAGCCGCCCCTGCCCGACGATCAGGGGGAATACTCCATCGAAACGGCGAGCGTTTGGCTTTTGCAGCAGATTCGAACGTTCCAGAATTCCACGCCGGTTGAATCGCACGAAATCGCAGCGCTTCCATACGCGTTCACATGTACCGTTGCGCGGGCAAATGTTTACCTGACCCTGCAACAGGAGGACATTTGTTTGCCCGCCGCTGACGTTGACATCGAATGCCGTTCCCCGGATGCCGATACTGCCGGCCGGAGTCTTGATGGTATGGGAACTAGATCCGGACCGGCCACTGATCCACCTGAACGCACCCTTTGTAACCGAGACGGAAACATCCTTCGTGGAACGCGAAGCAGAGAACACAAAATCATCAAGCTTAACATTGGCGTTGGGGCCAATGACGATTTTCGTATCATCCAGGAATCTGATCTGAGCGAGACCGGTTGCATTGGCCCGCAAGCGGTCATCCTGATAGACTGCGGTCGTTGTCTCGACGACAACCTGACCGCCAACGCCGGTTTTCACGACACGCGTCTTGGCGTCAATGGTTTCGCCTATCCGGCTTTGCGCCATAGCCGGCAATCCGGCGTACAAAAAAGCTAGAAGACCGAGCAACAAAATACGCATGCTGACTACCCGCCCTGTCGGCCAATTTATAGAAAATTGGCCATTTTTTTTATCATTGTTTTAACAATATATAATATTGGGCCGCTGATGTCGATTCATTGATATATCAACGAACCAGAAGCTATTAATCGAAAACCCTTGAGAGTTTTCTCTCCTCGATCCTGTTCTCCAATGCCTTGTAAAGCGGTGCCAGCCGCGTCGGGGCGATTTTTGAACATTTGGCCAGTGCTTCCGAGGTTTGTTTGCCGTGTCTGTCGCCGATCAGTCGGACCAGATGGCCATGGTGTTCTTGCAGGTTTTTGAATTCGTCCGAGCTTTTGTAGCTTTCGTTGCCGATGAGCGCATAAAGTTCAATTCCTCGGGATTTGCCTTTCAACAACAGATTTCCCACGGACAGAAAGGCAAGTTCCGGCACGGCTTCAACTGTGGCTGCCGATACAAGGACCGGCCAGCCCATTTCCTTGGTTTCCGTTTCAATCCGGGCAGCAATGTTGACGGTATCGCCGACTACGGAATAGTTGAAACGGCTGCTCGATCCCATGTTACCGACACATGCTTCTCCGGCATTGATGCCAATACCGATGCGCGCTTCTTTTATGCCAATGGAGTTGCTCCTGAAGCCGAAGCGGTCATCCCGGTTCAGCGCTTCGACCGCGTCGAGCATCTCGAGCGCGGCCAGGCAGGCCTTTCGTTGGTGATCGGCCACATCAAGCGGGGCGTTCCAGAATGCCATGATTGAATCGCCGATATATTTGTCGATGACCCCGTCATTGCGCTGGATAATGTCGGAAAGCGGCGAGAACAGCTGGTTGACGAACGCGACAAGCTCGTCGGGGCGGAGTTTTTCCGAAATTCCGGTAAAACCCCGGATATCCAGAAACATCATCGTGATTTCGCGGATTTCGCCGCCGAGCACCAGATCTTCGGGGGACGCCTCGAGTTTTTTCAGCAGGCTCGGCGCAAGGTACTGCTGAAACGCAGACCGGACGAAACGCTTTTCACGCTCGGTCGCGGCAAATGTCAGCGTTACGGATACGACATATACCACTGCGCCGGTTGCCATTGCGAAGATTGGTTCCAGCAAGATGCCGAATCTGTCAAACGCTATCCAGCTGATCGCCAGCAGAAATGATGAACAGGCAGCACCGAACAATGCCGAAACAAACGCTCCGGTAAATGGTAAAACCCCCATCATCAGCAAGGTAACGGCAACCGCCATTACCATTTCGGCCCCGTCTACCCAGTCCGGCCGTTGAAGGAAACTGCCGGTCAGTATCTGCTTGACGATCTGGGCGTGAAGTGAAACGCCTGGAACCGTTTGTCCGAGGGCGGTGACCCTCAGGTCGGAAAGACCAATCGCCGACGTTCCAATGAAAATGATATTGCCTTCCACGAGCGGTGCCAGGTCCCTGTAGGCGTCGCCAAGCAAAAGGCTTGCAGAAAGGTAATCCTCAGGTTTGTCGTATCCATAATAGAGCTGTATCTCACCTGAAGCCGTTGTCGGGATGACAAAATCGGCAACCTTGGACACAACAACTCCGCCTGCGCCCCAGCTTGTTTCACCGCTTGCGGTTGTCGTCTTCAAAAGAAATGTCGATGCACCGGTCGCGACACGCAACGCTTCCATCGACAGTGTAGGGAAAATGTTTGTTCCGTCCGTTATAAACAAGGGTACACGGCGGATAACATCACTTGTCCGGCCACCGGTAAGACTAACGCTGGCAACACCGGTGGCAGAATCCTGCAGCACCTGCAGACTGGTGATTGCGCCTTTCATGTAAACCAGTGAGGACTTTGGATCGTCCCCGGCAAATACATACCCCGCACTTTGGCGCGGTGATCCGTCGTGCTGCTCGGTCGCACCAAAGAACCCGACGACTGTCGAGGCATTTTTCAGGCTCTGTGCCAATACCTGGTCATTATCGGGAAACGCCTCCAGTTTCTTGCGCAGTTCGCTGTCCATGTTGCTATTGCTTGCAAAAAGGGAATCCAGAAGTGCAACCGGACTTGTTCTATCTGGCTCTGAAAACACGATGTCGAATGCAATTGTTGCAGCACCCAATTCTGCAAGCCGGTCAACAAGTTGTGCAACGCGGTTACGGGGCCAAGGCCACTGTCCCAAAGCTTGTATCGATTCTTCATCAATGTCGATTATCCGCACCGGTAGCGGCGGCGCCGATCGCGGCTTTAACCTCTGATACTGATCAAACAGGACGTTGCGGGCCGAATTCAGGAACTCGAAATCATAGGACCGCACGATCCACGCAGCCAAAAGTACATTTGCGGCGATCAGCGCTATCTGAAATGTCTTGCGGCGAAAAATGCGTTTCATGCGTCATTTATTTGATACATCGGCACATTGCGCAATCGCAATGCCTCATGTTTTTACTGAACGCCAAAAACGAAGCGCTCCTGCTTTCCGTTAGATCCAGCCATTTTCCGGCAGCAGAAATTCTCTGCATGGTGCCAATGAGGAGTGGTGCACAATCTTTCCGGCACGGTCACAATATTACACTACGCCTGAATTTCTGGTGTATATGAACTGATACCCAATCATTGTGGCATCCAATAATACAAAAGGGGATCGGAAATGCCAGAAGAACATAAAGGCCGCTGTTTTTGCGGGGCTGTCGAAGTTACCGTTACGGGCGCCCCAGCTGGAATGGGATATTGCCACTGCGCAAGCTGCCGGTCCTGGTCTGCAGGTCCGGTGAATGCTTTTACGCTTTGGGATCCCGGGAATGTGGAAATCACGAAGGGGGCCGAGCACGTTGCGACGTTCAACAAGACACCCAACAGCGACCGGAAGTGGTGCAAAAAATGCGGTGGGCACCTGATGGCAGGCCATCCGGGGCTTAACTTGATTGATGTCTTTGCCGCGATAATACCAAGTCTGAAATTCGAACCCGGTGTTCATGTGAACTACTCGGAAACCGTGTTGCGCATGAAGGACGGATTGCCAAAGCTGAAGGATTTCCCCGCCGAACTTGGCGGATCAGGAGAGGCTGTTCCAGAATAAGCGATGCGGATTGCGATATGGCAATGAATTGCGCCCGGATCTGATGTCGATCCGTGCTCGCGGCGATATGGCTGACGGTACAGTAAACGCCGGAAAATTTAGATACTGCAGTTTCCGAGACTGCGAAATGGCCACTGAAATTGCCCGTCATCAGCGTACGCGATCTTTCAGTAGAGAACCGCTGGCAACCAGTTTGCGATCGACGGGAACACCCAGATGACAATCATGCCCAGCACCTGAAGCCCGATAAAGGGTGCAACGCCGGCGTAAATCTGCCCAGTGGTAATTTCCGGCGGCGCGGCTCCGCGAAGGTAAAAAAGCGAGAAACCAAATGGTGGTGTCAGAAACGATGTCTGCAGGTTGATCGCGATCAGAATTGCCAGCCAGAAGGGATCATGTCCCATCAAGATAAGAACGGGCGTGATAAGCGGCAGCAAAATGACCGTGATTTCGACGAAGTCGAGAAAGAAGCCGAGCACGAATATTAGCGCCATGCAAAAGAGAAGTGCGCCTTGCGGGCCGCCCGGCATGTGCTGGAGAATGCCGGCTACCCGGTCTTCGCCGCCAAGGCCGATGAACACAAGCGAGAAGATGCTGGCCGTCAGGATGGTTGCAAAGATCATTGAAGTGACGGTCATTGTCTGGGTAATGGCTGGCAGTAAAATGCCGGTCCGCCATGCACGCAGAAGTGCGACACAAATGGCCGCCACCCCGACTATAGCCAGGACGGTATAGGCGCCACCAAGAAGCAGGTCGCCAAATTCGAGATCATTGCGCTGCAGTCTTACTGGCGCAATGCCGGCGGCAATACCGAGCAGGAAAAGCGCTGCAGCTCCTGACAGGATCAATCGCACATGTCCACCACTGCGATGGCCCGCCATCAACAGTGCCCCGATGGCACCCACCGAAGCTGCCTCGGTGGGAGTGGCTACTCCACCCAGGATCGCACCAAGCACGGCAATGATCAGTAGAATTGGCGGAACGATAGCAGTGAAAATTTCTGAACGTGACGGATTCTCAGCTAGCGACGCTGCTGCCGGGGCATCAGTTGGAATAAGCCATGCCCGCGCGAGAATATAGATGATGTAAATTGATACCAGCAGCAATCCTGGCAATAGCGCACCGGCAAACACCTGCCCGACGGATATTGTTTCGATGGTGAATTTGCCCTGGGCGTACTGGGCTTGCTGATAGGAATTGGACATTACGTCCGATAAGATGATCAGCAGTGTCGACGGCGGGATGATCTGACCCAATGTGCCGGAGGTGCAAACAATGCCGGACGCCAGTTTCGGATTGTAACCGCTGCGCAACATGGTTGGCAGTGCAATCAGGCCCATCGCGATCACTGTGGCGCCGACGATGCCGGTGGAGGCAGCCAGCATCGCTCCAACGATGACAACCGAAAGGCCCAAGCCACCGCGCAAGCCGCCAAAAAGCCGGCCCATTGTCTCCAGAAGTTCTTCAGCAATTTGGCTTTTTTCCAGTACCACTCCCATGAACACGAAAAGCGGAATGGCAATCAGCACCGTGTTGGTCAGCACTCCAAATACGCGTTGGCCCAAGGCGCCGAGCAGGCTTATGTCCATGGCGCCGGTCAACCAGCCGGCAAACGCGAATATGATGGCGACACCCGAAATGCTGAAAGAGACCGGAAAACCCAAGAGAATGCAGCCAATGAGTGCAGCGAACATCAGAAGATCAAGTGGAAGGTTCATTGATCATCTCCGAAGCGGCGCAGGATATTGGCCAGCACACAGGAAACCGACTGAATTACAAGGAGCGAGCAGAAGGCCGGAATAAGTGACTTTAGTAAAAAGGAGGCGGGGATACCGCCGACCGAAATCGGACCTTCCAGAATTTTCCAGGCATTGGCTACCGACGGCCAGGACCAATAGGCAAGAACCAGCATTGACGGGATGAGCAGGATCAAATGACCAAAAATGTCGATCGCCGCCTTATTACGGGAACCAGCCTTTGCGTAGAATATGTCAACACGCACATGGTCATCGACCAGCAGCGTGTAACCCGCCCCAAGCATGAACAGGGTGGAGTGGAGGTACAGAACGCTTTCGTTTACGGCAATACTGCTGAAACCGAAAACATAGCGGAACAGAACGATTGCGAACTGGATCAAGACCATCAACAGCGCGGCCCATCGGACTATCCTGCCGACATTGCGGTTGATCGAATCCAAGCCATTCGTCAGCTTGCGCATAATTCCTCCACATGGAACTTGGCCGGCGACGCTATCACCGCCGGCCATGCTGCAACCTAGAAGTTCAGTGCAGACGCCCTAGCATTCATCTGACCATTGTCCGCATAGACCATGTAGCGGCCTACCGAGTCGCGATAGGCGACGAAGCTTTCAGCTATGCGTTTGACCAGTTCATCGCTGTCTGCCAGCAATTCGGTTATCACCTCTTCGCCCGCCTTACCCATTGCTGCAACGATTGAATCGGGCAGTTTCCTGACCTGTACGCCCTCTTCGTCAACCAGCTTTTTGAGTGCCAGTGCGTGCTTGGTTGTGTACTCGGTCCAAACCGGATTGTAGAGGCTTTCGCAAGCCAGCCTGACAGCATCCTTGAGATCACCGGGCAACTCGTCGAACACCTTAGCGTTCACGACGCATTCCTCGGCGGAAGAGGGTTCGCCAACCCCTGGCCAGTAATAGTTCTTGGCTACCTGCTGGAAACCAAGTGCGCTATCTGTCCAGGGCCCGATAAATTCACCGGCATCAAGTGCACCCGACTGGAGCGCCTGGAACATGTCGCGCCCGCCCATGGCCTGCACGGCCATGCCGAGTTTGGAACACATCTCGGAAGCCAAGCCGGTCGTCCGGAACTTGAGCCCTTTCAGATCTTCCGGGGAGTTTATCTCATTCTTGAACCAGCCCTGCCATTGCGGCCCGGAATTACCACACAGGAAAGGCTTCAAGCCGAAGCGGCCGTACATTTCGTCATACAGCGCTTGTCCGCCACCGTGCGTGAGCCAGCCAACCTGCTCGTCGGCACGCAGACCGAAGGGCTGCGAACCAAACAACAAAATACCCTTTGACTTCGAGCCCCAGTAGGCAGGCACCGCATGATAAAGTTCAGCGGTTCCTTCAGATACGGCATCAAAAACGCCGCGTCCTGGAACCAATTCACCTGCAGCGAAGAGTTTTACCTCGATGCGCCCGCCGGACAATGTGGTTATGCGGTCGGCCAGCATCTGTGCGGCGACGCCGGGCCCCGGCAAATTCTTAGGCCAGGCTGTCACCATTTTCCATTGGCGTTTCTCCTGGGCGATGGCCGGTGCGGAAAGGCTCAGGCCTGTTGTAGCGGCTGCTCCGGCAATCCCGCCGGCTATGAACTGTCTTCTTTTCATTGTCTTACTCCTCCATCATGGATTTGCTGGTTAAAATCTGGTTCCCCGGAGTTCATTCTCAGCCCGGAGAGCTGACGCTAGTGGCTGTGTGATTCCGAAAAACAGCTCGCCTCGCTAAAGAATTGCGGGCAGGTTGAGCCCGTGTTCTCGTGCGCAATCAAGCGCGATTTCGTAACCGGCGTCGGCATGGCGCCAGACGCCTGAAGCGGGGTCGTTCCAAAGGACGCGCTCCAGTCTCCTGGCTGCGGCTTCGGTACCGTCGGCGCAGATCACCACGCCCGCATGCTGGGAAAAGCCCATGCCTACTCCGCCACCATGGTGAATACTGACCCATGTCGCGCCGCTTGCCGTGTTCACCAAAGCGTTGAGAAGCGGCCAGTCGGAGACTGCGTCGGAACCGTCCTTCATGGCCTCGGTCTCGCGGTTGGGCGATGCGACCGAGCCGGAGTCGAGATGATCCCGGCCGATGACGATCGGCGCGGAGACAGCCCCCGAGGCCACGAGCTCGTTGAATCGAAGTCCCGCCTTCGCGCGATCCCCGTAACCG
>JAHEGF010000156.1 GCA_024645155.1 Phyllobacteriaceae bacterium
AAGCCCGATCGTCCGAGCGCTTGTTGACGCGGCCGAGGCCGGAAAATCCGTTACGGCGCTGGTCGAGTTGAAAGCACGCTTCGACGAAGAGGCCAACATTCGCTGGGCGAGGGACCTCGAGCGGGCAGGCGTCCAGGTGGTATTCGGGTTCATTGAGCTGAAAACCCACGCCAAGTTGTCTCTTGTGGTACGCCGAGAGGACAACCGGCTGCGCAGTTATGTACATATCGGGACTGGCAACTACCATTCGGTGACGGCGAAAATCTACACAGACCTGTCCTATTTTACTTCCAACCCCGAAATTGCACGCGAAGTTGCCCAGATTTTCAATTACATCACCGGCTATGCCGAGCCCGCCAAGGAAATGCGCATGGCCGTGTCACCGAGCACTTTGCGCAAGCGGATACTGGAGCATATCGAAGCCGAAATCGGGCATGCCAATGCAGGACGGCCGGCGCAAATCTGGATGAAGATGAACTCGCTTGTCGACCCGCAGGTAATCGATGCGCTGTATGAGGCCGGAAAGGCGGGTGTCGGCATCGATCTCATCGTTCGCGGCATTTGCTGCCTGCGTCCGCAGGTTACCGGCCTGTCGGAAAATATCCGCGTCAAATCTATCATCGGCCGTTTCCTCGAACACAGCCGCATCTTCTGTTTTGGCAACGGTCAGGGCCTGCCATCAGATGGCGCAATCATTTATATCGGTTCGGCCGACCTCATGCCGCGCAATCTTGACCGCCGCGTGGAGGTGATGGTGCCGATCGAGAACCCGACCGTGCACGACCAGATCCTTGACCAGATTATGCTAGCAAATATCATGGACAACCAGCAAAGCTATGAGGTATTGCCGGACGGAACTTCGCGGCGAATTACCCGCGATGAAAGCGAAGAAGCATTTAATGCCCAGGAATATTTCATGACCAATCCAAGTCTTTCGGGCCGCGGCGAAGCCCTGAAAAGCCACGCACCGAAACGGATCGTTCGCCAGCTTCTACGTGCCAAGAACTCTGTCGCCGGAAAATGAACCTCAATCAGGGTCGCCTGCCAGACCGCCAGCCGGTTTCCATCGTTGACATTGGTTCGAACTCCATTCGTATGGTCATTTATGAGGGCGTCGCGCGCTCTCCAACGGTGCTTTTCAACGAAAAGATGCTCGCGGGCCTTGGCCGCAACATTGTTTCCACCGGCAAGCTGGACCCCCATGCTGTCGAAGTAACCTTGGCGGAGTTGCGCCGCTTTCATGCGCTTTCCGAACAAGCCGGGGCAATCAAACTCTATGCCATTGCCACTGCCGCGACGCGCGATGCTGAAAATGGTGCCGAGTTTATCACGAAGGCCGAGGACGCCCTTGGCGTAAAGATCCGTGTCCTGTCCGGCCGCGAGGAAGCCTATTACTCCGGCCTTGGCGTCATTTCGGGTTTCCACAATGCCGACGGCGTGGCAGCTGATCTTGGCGGCGGCAGTCTTGAACTCATCAACATACGCGGGCGCGAAATCGGTGATGGCATCACATTGCCCCTTGGCGGGTTACGGCTCGACGACATGGCTGGTGGATCGCTGAAGAAGGCCCGGTCAATCATCCGCAAGGAACTTAAGCGGGCAAAAGTCCTTGCGGACGCCAAGAATCGAACCTTTTACGCAATTGGCGGAACGTGGCGAAATCTTGCCCGTCTGCACATGCACGAGATCGACTATCCTTTGATTGTCACCCATTCCTACGAGATGGATCCGGCCTCGTGCAGCGATTTCCTGGCCAAAGTCGCGTCAGGAAACGCGGAGCAGATGGAAGGGATTTGGGACGTATCCAAAAACCGCCGGGAACTGTTGCCTTATGGTGCGATGGTTCTTGAAGAGATCATTCGTATGGCAAAACCATCGAAAATCGCGGTTTCAGCCCTTGGTGTGCGCGAGGGGTTTCTGTTTTCGCTGCTATTTGCAGAAGCCCAGAGTATTGATCCGTTGATATCCGCAGCCGAGGAGCTGGCCGTGCTTCGTTCGCGATCTGCCCGCCATGCCCGCGAACTGGCGGACTGGACAGGAATGGCATTTGCAGCCTTTGGTATCGAGGAGACCGAAAACGAGGCGCGGTACCGGCGTTCCGCCTGTCTGGTCGCTGATATCGGTTGGCGTGCTCACGCAGAATATCGCGGCATGCAATCCGCCAATATCCTTGCCCATGCCGCATTCATCGGC
This sequence comes from Phyllobacteriaceae bacterium, assembly GCA_024645155.1. Classification (GTDB taxonomy): domain Bacteria; phylum Pseudomonadota; class Alphaproteobacteria; order Rhizobiales; family Rhizobiaceae; genus JAHEGF01. The sequence continues at coordinate 2,194 of JAHEGF010000156.1, forward strand.
ATTGACCATCCAGGACGCGCATTTATAGCTCTGGCCAACTTATACCGATATGAGGGGATATCGAGTTACGTTGATGTACCCGAGCTCGCCGCCATTGCCAAACCGGTCCTTGTCGAGCGGGCACGCCTGTTGGGCGCCTTGTTGCGGGTCGTCTATCTGCTGTCGGCATCCATGCCCGGGGTCATACCGCGGCTTGGGTGGCGGTCATCAAAGACAGTGGATCTGCAGCTTGTCATTCCGGCCGATCTTTCGGATCTTGTCGGGGAACGTCCGGCTCACCGGTTATCGCAATTGGCAAAACTGCTCGACAAGCAAATGGAACTGGTGGTTTCCGATCATTGAATATTGCCGGTTTGCCGGTCAGATCGGGTAGGTAACGATGCGGCGATTATCCAGGCGCACTCCGATTTCCCCACGCAGCATTTGCAGCGCCTTCGAACCGAAGACTTCCATGCGCCAGCCCGAAAGGGCGGCAACATCGGCATTTTCTCCTTCGGCCGCAATTTTCTCGATATCATCGCTGGTCGCCAGTATTTTTGCCGCAACCCCGAGATCCTCGGCCACAAGTTTCAGCATAACCTTCAACAACTCCGCACTGGCGGAAGTTCCTTCGGGTGAGTGTTTGCGTTTGGGTACCATTGGCAAGTCGTCGGCTGACAATCCAAGGGCAAAATTGACTGCCTCCAGCAGGCCATCGGCATATGCCGATCGCTCCCATCCTTTTGGGATAGCCCGCAATCTTGCAAGCGCCTGAACGTCCCGGGGAGCCTGCTGCGCCACTTCGTAAATGGCATCGTCACGCAGGACACGGTTGCGCGGCACATCGCGTTCGCGTGCAAGCCGTTCCCGCCATGCCGCAACCGATTGCATGATTGCCAATTCGACCGGACGCCTCACGCGCATTTTCAGGCGCCGCCATGCGTCGTCGGGATGGATATCGTAAGTGCCCGGCGACGTCAGGATTTCCATCTCCTCGGCGACCCAGTGTATGCGGCCGGATTCCTCAAGCCGTGTATTCAGATGCTGGTAGACATCAATGAGATGGGTGACATCTGCCAAGGCATAGTCTAGCTGCTTCTCGCTCAATGGCCTGCGCCGCCAGTCGGTAAACCGGGACGACTTGTCGATATGAGCCCCGGTGATCCGGCGGACAAGTTGGTCGTAGGACACGGAATCGCCAAAACCACAGACCATGGCCGCAACCTGGGTATCGAACACCGGGTGCGGGATGAGATTTCCCATTTTGTAAACAATTTCAATATCCTGGCGCGCGGCATGAAAGACCTTTTCAACGGCTTCGTTAGCCATAAGCTGCCAAAGGGGCGTGAGGTCTATACCATTTGCCAGCGGGTCAACCAGAGCGGTATCGTCTGAAATCGCCATTTGCACGAGGCAAAGTTCCGGCCAGAATGTTGTTTCCCGGATGAATTCCGTATCGACGGTAACAAATTTCGATGTGCTCGCCTTGGTTACAAAACGCGCGAGTTCTTCTGTCGTGGTTATTAGGTGCATGAATACTCTTCAGATAGCGGTTATGCTCGTCTATTCGTGCTTTGGCGGTTTAAGTCAAGCTCTCCGCCCGCTGTCATTGGCGGGTATTTCGGCGCGTGAGTTTGGCGAAAACGGGTGAGGTGCGCAACAGTGTGGTAAATGGCGCGCGGCTTTCGACCGGAACCGCACGGCGAACCCGAATGCGGTAAAGGGTGATCACGATGAGCACACCGTGTATGATGGATGTATAGACAAAGAAGAACCGCGGGCTGAAGACTTCCATCAACAACGCCGACAGCGGCGGACCAGCCATGGCTCCAACTGAAAAAAACAGCATCAGACCCGCTGCAACCTGGACATAATCCCCGGATTCGGCATGGTCGTTGGCATGGGCTGCCGATAGCGAGTACAAGGGCAGCGCAAATGCGCCGAACAGGAATATCCCGGCAATATTGAGCGCTACCGATGACCCGGCAAACAGGGTGATGGCAATCCCCGTCAATGTCGCTCCTGCCGTTGAAACCATCAGGACAATACGGCGGTCCCAACGGTCTGATAGGTATCCAAGAGGATACTGTAACACGGCGCCACCAACGATACCCGCGCCCATGAAGGTGGCGACCTCGCTGATGCTGAACCCGACCGACTGAGCATAGATCGGGCCGACCAGGCGAAAAGCGCTGTTGGTCATTCCGATGGCGATGCAACCGATCGACGCAATCGGTGAAATCCGCCAGACCACGCCCAGGTTCAGGCGCAAGTCGTCTGGCGCCCGGGGGCTCGAACGGTCGCCGAGCGAGACCGGAACCAATGACAGGGTAATCATCATCGACAGGATTGCAAAGATGGCGAATCCTTCCGCTCCAAACAGCGGGATCAAATATTGCGCGCCGGTAACCACGCAGATGTCGATGATCCGGTAAATCGACAGGACCCGTGCCCGGTCACTGTTGCTGACGCCGGAATTGATCCAGCTTTCGATAATCGTAAACAGGCCCGAAAAGCAAAAACCGGTAGCAAACCGCACCGCCAGCCAGACATAGCCGTCAATGACAAGTACCAGCATCAGTGTCGCCGCCGCAGCAATTGCGGCCAGAGCGGAAAATGCCCGTATGTGGCCGACTGATTTCAGTATGCGCGGTATTCTCACGCACCCAAGCAGGAAGCCGCCAAAATAGGCGGTACCCATAAAGCCGATCAGTCCCGGTGAAAATCCTTCATTGGCCCCGCGAACTGCGATCAGTGTGCCTTGCAGGCCGTTCCCGGCGAGAAGAATTCCCGCAGCGGTGAGTAATGGAAACAGGGGTCGGATTGTTGACATGAAACAGTGTACAGATTTTTAGACGGATTTCACGTAGCCACACATGCACGAAAAGAGCCAGCAGCAAATTGCGGTTTCCGGCCCGCAATCGGCAATCTTCTCGTCAAAATTTCAGCCGGACCGACCCGCACCTGCCTTGACAAATTCCTTTCCTCATGCGCTTTTCGCGCAAATTTCAAGGGGCGCGGCCAATTACGCGGCCCGCTATCCCAACCAGCCCCGAATACCGGAATAACGTAATGCACCGTTATCGTACTCATACCTGTCGCGACCTTCGCAAAAGCGATGTTGGAAACACTGCCCGCCTGTCAGGCTGGGTCCATAGGGTCCGCGACCACGGCGGCCTGCTGTTCATTGATCTGCGCGATCATTACGGTGTGACTCAGATTGTGGCAGATCCCGATTCACCCTGCTTCAAACTGGCCGAATCCGTGCGTGGCGAATGGGTGATCCGTGTCGATGGCGAAGTCAAGGCGCGCAGCACCGAAACCGTCAACCCGAACCTGCCGACCGGCGAGATCGAGGTTTTTGCCCGCGAACTGGAAGTGCTTTCCGCTGCCGCAGAACTGCCGCTGCCAGTGTTTGGCGAGCCAGACTATCCGGAAGACATCCGCCTTCGCTACCGGTTTCTGGATTTGCGCCGCGACACACTGCACGCCAATATCGTGCGCCGGACAAAAATAATTTCCGACATGCGCATGCGGATGGCTGATGCGGGCTTCAACGAGTTTGCAACTCCGATCCTGACCGCGTCATCTCCCGAAGGCGCCCGTGATTTCCTGGTGCCAAGCCGGCTGCATGCAGGCAAATTCTATGCGCTGCCGCAGGCTCCACAGATCTACAAGCAGCTGATCATGGTATCCGGTTTTGACCGGTATTTTCAGATTGCACCGTGCTTTCGCGACGAAGACCCGCGCGCCGACCGGTTGCCGGGCGAGTTCTACCAGTTGGATCTGGAAATGAGCTTTGTCGAGCAGGACGATGTGCTCTCGGCAATGGAACCTGTCATGCGCGGCGTTTTCGAACAGTTCGCTGACGGCAAACCGGTTACCCCCAATTTCCGCCGCATTCCGTTCGATGAGGCGATCCGGACTTATGGCACCGACAAGCCGGATTTGCGTAACCCGATCGAAATGCAGGATGTGTCCGAGCATTTCCGTGGCTCCGGCTTCAAGGTCTTTGCCAACATTCTCGAAGGCAATCCGGCAGCGCAGGTCTGGGCCATTCCGGCAAAAACCGGCGGTAGCCGGGCATTTTGTGACCGTATGAATTCCTGGGCACAGGGAGAAGGCCAGCCCGGCCTTGGCTACATATTCTGGCGCGAAGAGGGCGAGGCTATTGCCGGTGCCGGTCCTGTTGCCAAGAATATTGGTGAGGAAAGAACGGAATCCATTCGTCAGCAATTGGGCCTAAGCGCAGGAGATGCCTGCTTTTTTGCGGCCGGGGACCCGAAGAAATTCGCAACCTTTGCCGGCGCCGCACGGACCCGTGCCGGTGAAGAACTTGATCTCGTTGACCGGGACCGTTTTGAACTGTGCTGGATTGTCGATTTCCCGTTCTATGAATGGGATGAAGAGGAAAAACGGGTCGAGTTTTCGCACAATCCGTTCTCGATGCCCCAGGGCGGACTCGAAGCACTGGAAAATCAGGACCCGCTGACAATCAAGGCTTACCAGTATGACCTCGTCTGCAACGGGTACGAGATCGCGTCGGGCGGCATCCGCAACCACTTGCCGGAAACCATGGTCAAAGCCTTTGAAATAGCCGGCATGGGCCGCGACGTCGTCGAAGAGCGTTTTGGCGGTTTGTATCGTGCTTTCCAGTACGGCGCGCCGCCCCATGGCGGTATGGCCGCGGGCGTGGACCGTGTGGTTATGCTGCTGGTGGGCGCACAAAATCTGCGCGAAGTCACCATGTTCCCGATGAACCAGCAGGCGCAAGACCTGCTGATGGGAGCCCCCGGCGACGTGACACCGGCACAGCTTCGCGATCTTTCATTGCGTGCCGTCCCGCCCAAGGCCGATTGACCGAAGGATCTAGCCGCAGTCGCAATACAGCGGCCTACTGGTTTGCCGTGACCGAGACCTTCAACTGGTCCGGCAGCGTCTGAGGTGCAGACATCCCGGTCGCCATCAGCATTGCAAACGGGACCGGTTCGTCCGGTGCCGCGCGAATTTCGAGGCTCCTCGGATCGTCAAGATAGTCGGACGCCGCTTTTGTGATCTGTGCGGCAAAATCCGGATTGCCCAGCTGCGACAACAGGAACGGCAATACGCCCTTGGTCTGGTTGACCATGTTGGCGCGGTCGGTTCCCTGTTGGGCGGCAAAGAAGTCGAGCAGCCTGCCGGTCAGTGATGCGTCATCGACCCGGATCAGTGCCGAATGGAAACTCAGTTGCTGCATGAGGCCGAGCATGGCAAGGCCCTGTGCCTGTTTTTCGCTATCGCTGGCGCTCTGCATCTTCTTCGACATTGTCTGCAATGCTGCCACGAATTCCGGCGTGTAGCCGCTCAGATCAACCTGAAAATCAAGGCTGGCAGCATCCTTGACCGCAATACGGTTCGTTTCCAGAACAATGCGCCCGCTCGCCGGTATCCAGTAGCCAGCCATATCTACGGTCGCATTCAGTTCGTCGTAGCCAAGTGCTTTCATGGTTTGCTGGACATTCGGATCATCGAAAGCTTCGAAATTGACATACATGCGTGCGACTTTGCCGGAATAGACCATTTTTTCGTCGGCGCTGTCAGGGATATCAATTGTTGCGGATGCATCTTCGAGAACGAATGCCTCTTCGCCGAGCATCTTGAACGTGATTAGTCCGACGGTCATGTTTTCGTAGACCAGTACGTCACCAAATATCTCGT
>JAHEGF010000157.1 GCA_024645155.1 Phyllobacteriaceae bacterium
CCCGCCGCCCATCGCCTTCATGCCGGGTGCCACGGATTGCGCGGCGAACACATGGTGGCGAATGTTCACGTTCATCATGTGATCCCACTCGTCCACGGTCAGGTCGGCGAGTGAGTGGCGGTTGTCCCAGGCGGCGTTGTTGACGAGTACGGAAACCGGCCCGTTGGCCGCAGCACTTTGATCAAGCGTTTGTTTCAGCGCGGCAATGTCGGTGACGTCGCAGGCAAAGAAAACCGGCCGGTTGCCATAGTCCTTTTCAAGACGGTCGCACAGTCCGGTCGCATCGGATCGCTGGCAGAATGCGACTTTTGCGCCCTGGGCGACAAAGCCCTCGGTCAGCCAGGCGCCAATGCCCGAGCCGCCGCCGGAGATGAAAACGGACTTGCCGTTGAGATCATTGAACGTGGCTGACAGTTTCATTCTGCAGCTTCTCCATAGTTGCTGTTGCCGGACCGGGTCCAGTTCGGAAGCCAGTCGCCGTGGGCTTCCAGAAGCTCTGAAGTCATCGCCCATATCTGGTCGAGATCAAGTTCGGAAGCGGTATGCGGATCCATCATCGCGGCATGGAATATATGCTGCGGACTTTCTTCCATCAGGGCTGCGACGGTCAGTTCCTGAACATTGATATTGCTGCGGATCAGCGCGGTAAGCTGCGGCGGCAGGTCGCCGATAACCGTTGGCTGAATGCCGTTTGCGTCGACCAGGCAGGGAACCTCTACCGCGCATCGGTCAGGCAATGAAGATATGGCGCCGTTGTTGATGACGTTGCCATAAATGACGGACGGCTTGCCGGTGACAATTGCGTTCATCAGCGTTGCGGCATATTCGCCTGACTCCTCAACCACGATTTCATCGGCGTTGCGGAAGTCCTCGGCCTGTTCTTTCCACGCAGCGACCTGCTCGATGCAGCGTTTGGGGTATTCGTCCAGCGGAATGCCGTATTTTGCGACCTGGTCCGGACGGCCCTGTTTGATGAACCAGGGTGTATATTCGGCAAAATGCTCGGAACTTTCGGTAACAAAATATCCGAGCCGCATCATCATTTCGTAGCGCACCTTGTTGGGGCAGCGCTTGTTTTCCTCGTTGGGCTTGGGGATGCGCCCGGCAAGATATCCCTCGCGCAATGCCGGCAAGAGGTTTTTCCACGTGCCGTCCTTCAAACGCTGCTCAAACGACAGGAAAAACGCGACGTGGTTGATCCCGGCCACCTGGTAGCGGACACTGTCACGCGGTATTTCGAGATCGCGGGTCAGTTCGCGAACCGTGTTGGTCACGGAATGGCACAGGCCTACCTGTTTGATATCAGGGTATTTTTCGGCCACGGCCCATGTATTGATCGCCATCGGATTGGAATATTGCAGCATCACCGCGCCGGGGCAGACCGCGCGCATGTCCTCGCAGATTTTCCATAAATGAGGCACGGTCCGGAGACCGCGCATGATGCCGCCAATTCCGAGCGTATCGGCAATCGTCTGGCGCAGGCCATATTTTTTCGGGATCTCGAAATCTGTCACCGTGCACGGTTCGTAGCCGCCGATCTGGAAGGCGACGATGACAAAGTCAGCGCCGACAAGCGCCTCGCGCTGGTTCGTCGTGGCCGACAGGCGGGCTGTGACCCCGAGGCTGCGGATCATCTTGCGGGCCACGAGTTCCGACTCTTCAAGGCGGGCCGGATCGATATCCATCAGCACGATGTCTGACGACGACAGGGCGGGTTTCAACAGGACATCGCCGATCAGGTTCTTCATGAACACGGTCGATCCGGCGCCGATGAAGGCGATCTTGGTCATGGTGGGCTATCCCTTTGTCGCGCCCAGCGTCAGGCCGGCAATAAAGTGTTTCTGCATCAGGAAAAACATGAGGACCGGCGGTAGTGCTGCCAGGATCGAGCCTGCCGAAACCAGCTGCCACTGGGCGATCCATTGACCGTTGAGCGAGAAAAGGCCGGCCGTGATCGGTTGCTTTTCCGCGCCTACCATCAGTACCGTTGCCCAAAAATATTCGTTCCAGATGAATGTGAAAATCAGCACCGAAAGCGCGGCGATGGCCGGGCGCATCAGCGGCACCACGATATACCAGAAGATCTTGAACTCGGATACGCCTTCAACACGGGCCGATTCGATCAGTTCAAACGGCAGGCCCTTGATGAAGTTGCGCATGAACAGTGTGCAAAACCCTGTCTGGAATGCGATGTGAAACAGGGCAAGGCCGGTAAAGGTGTTGTAGAGACCGGTCTGCACCGAAAAATCGCGAACCGGTACCATAAGGATCTGGAAGGGAACAAAATTTCCGGCGACGAACATGAAAAAAACGAGCAGGTTGGAGCGGAATTTGTAGACCGCCAGGGCAAATCCGGTGAGACAGGAAAGCGCGACTGCGCCGATCATTGTGGGGATCGTGACGAGAAACGAATTGCGCATGTATTGGGCAATCGGCGAATTGCGGAAGATGTCGACATAGTTCTCGAACGCAAAATGGCTGGGCCAGCCGAAATAGTTTCCCTGAGCCAGGTCGCTGGCGGGTTTGACCGACGTCATGGCGACCCCGATCAATGGCAGCAACCAGATGACGAGTGCCGCCGGCAGGGCCAGCCTGTACATCCATTGGATCGACGGTGCAGTTCTTTCGATCGGTGTCGGGAACATGGCTTATACTCCCCTCTCGTCGCGGACCATCTTCCAGATGAACCCGGAGATGAAGACCATCATGATAAGAAACAGAACGACTGCGATCGAGGCTCCGTATCCCATCCGGTAGCCATACTCGGAAAGCGCCTGTTCATACATGTAGAAAGACAGGACGCGGCTGGAACCGAACGGACCGCCGTCGGTCATGATCGAAACGATATCGAAGGAACGCAACGCGCCGATCACCGTGACGACCACGGCAATGAAGGTCGCCGGGCGCAACTGCGGCAGGATGACATGCCAAAGCATTTTCCAGCCCTTGGCGCCATCCAGGCGTGCCGCCTCGATCTGGTCGGGTGAAACGTTGTTCAGCCCTGTCAGGTAGAGGATCATGCAGTATGCAATCTGCGGCCAGAGACCGGCGGCAACGAGGGCGTATGTGACATAGTCGGGTTCGGCAAGGAACGCTATTCCGGTGCCGGTCATCCATTCGATCAGCTTGTAGAGCAGACCGAAATTGGGCGCGTAGAACCACGAGAAAATCAGGCCGACAACGACCTGGGATATGACAAACGGGAAGAAGAACAGGGATTTGTAGACGCGGATACCGGTAACGGTCTGGTTCAGGAATATGGCGATGAACAGGCCGATCGGAACGGCGAGCATGTAGAGCACCAGCCAGATAACGTTGTTTTTCAGAGAGGTATAGAAATTCTCGTCATCGCCAAGTTCATAGTAATTGTCGAGGCCGATCCAGGTTTTCTGTCCAAGCCCGTCCCAGTCGAAAAAAGACAGGCGGATGGAATCGAAAATCGGCCATATGACGTAGAGGGCAAACATGAAGACGCCGGGCGCCAGAAACAGATAGGGAGCCAGCCGACGCTGATTGCGTTTCCACCAGGTGCCCGACGGCTTGCGCATGGCGGGCAATGCTGTTGTCGAACCGGTCATCTGTTACCTCCCGCTGATTGGTGATGCATGGCACCCGAATTGCGCATCCGTGTGCCGCACCAGGAGATGATCCGGGCGGAGCTTATCCCCGCCCGGGATCGCTGGTTACTTGTAGATACGCTTGCGTGCCTGCTCGAGGCGCTTGAGGATACTGTCAAGCTTCTCTGGCTGGACCATGAACTGCTGGAAGCCTTCCATACCCACCTTGGCCATTTCGGCAGGAGCGTCACGGTCAAAGAACTGTGCCAGACCATAGGCGGTCGAAACGGTTTCAAAACCCGCCTTGATGAAGGGATCATCGCCGACCGTCGAGTTCTTGTTGGTCGGCAACTGGCCGATGGTCGCGTTGAACTTCGACTGCGCTTCAGGTGAAGCGACATAGGCGAGGAACTTCTTTGCGTCTTCGACGTTCTTTGCACCGGCCGGAATGTGGATCGTGTCGGTCGGCGCTTCTTCGGCACGCGGCACTCCGGCGGTAATCTCCGGAAACTGCAGGAAGCCCAGATTGTCGTCGGTCATGCCGCCTTCCTTGAAAACGCCAACGGCGAAATTGCCCATGACGTAGTTGGCAGCCTTGCCCTGGACAAGAAGTGCCGCGGCGTCCTGCCAGTCGAGGGCAGCATGGTTTTTGGTGATGTAGGGAACGATCCTGGCCCAGTTTGCAAATGTTGCCTTCACCCGGTCATCCGTCCAATCGATCTTGCCATTGGCCAGATCCATGTGAAACTCGTAGCCGTTGGTGCGCAGGTTCATGTAATCGAAAATGCCGGCGCCAGGCCACAGTGCCTTTGTACCGGTGGTGACGCAGTCAATTCCCGCAGCGCTGATCTTCTCGCAGTTTGCAACAAACTCGTCCCAGTTTTTCGGCTCGGAAATACCGACGGACTTGTAGACGTCCTTGTTGTAGTAAATGCCCCACTGGTAATAGGTGTAGGGAATTCCCCACTGCTTGCCGTCCATGGTCATGCCGCCGAGCGACGATGCCAGGGCATCCTTCAGGCCGTTTGCTTCCCACACGTCTGAAACATCCATGAACTGACCGGCGTTGACGAATGGTGCCATGCGGTTACCGGCATACCAGTTGGCTAGATCGGGCGCATCGGCGGACAGGAAGTTGCGGATCGCCGTCTTGTAGCCTTCGTGATCGAAATTGGTCAGCTGAACGTCAATATCCGGATTTGCCTTTTCGAAATCGGCAATGAGTTCTTCCATACCCTTGAGGGGAAGCGGATCGTAATCCGCATTGTATTTAAGCACACGTTGCTGGGACATTGCCGATGTTGTCAGCAGGGCAGCCGCCGCGGCACCAAGCAGTGCTGGTTTTAAGAAATATGCCATTGATGCTCCTCCCGGGAGTTGTCAGTTGAAATCCAAAAACGGGAGAAAAGCCGAAGTCTGCCGTTGCAGGCCGCCAGCAAAGTTCCTCCCAACGGTCAAAATATAATTCCACATAATGGAATACAATTTGACTATTCAGAATTATCAAACTATGTTATGGGCTTTGTCAAGGGCAATAATTCGAGGCCGGCGTGGATATTCTGAAGTCGACAAACCGCAAAAACCCGATTTCGCGGGAAACCGGGATCAAACCCGGGACCGGCGATACGGGAACCTTGGGCAAGGGGATGGAGGTGCTGGAAATCATTTCGTCTGCCGGCAGGCCCATGCGCTTTACCGATATTCTCGACCGGTCGAGCCAGCCGCGCGGAACCCTGCATCGCCAGATGACCAATCTTGTCAGCGAGGGATTGCTTGCGGCCAATGCCGACCACAGCTACGAGCTTGGACTGAAGCTGCTTGAGCTTGCCTCGTCGGCATGGTCGAGCAATGAGTTCCGCAAGATTGCAGAGCCGCACATCCGGGCGCTCCAGGCTGAAACCGGGGAGACTGTTCATCTCGGCATTCTCAAGGGGCGGCAAATCATCTATCTCGACAAGGTCGAGGGACAGCAATCGGTGCGCATGCATTCGCAGATCGGCAATGCATCGCCGCTTTACTGCACCGGCGTCGGCAAGGCGGCGCTTTCCGCCTTTCCCATCGAAGACGTGCGCAAGCGCCTGGGCGATACCGAGTTTTTTCGTTTCACTCCAAACACCATTGCCAGTCTCGATGCGCTGGTCGACGAACTTGCTGACATCCGCCGTTCGGGAATTGCATGGGACCGCGAGGAACATGAGCCGGGTATCCACTGCGTTGCCGCGCCGGTCTATTCGCAGCACCGCCATATCGCAGCCGGAATTTCGGCCACGGCACCGGCATTTCGCGTATCCCGCGGGCAACTGGCCGAATGGGCACCATTGGTGAAGAACACTGCACAGCAGATCATGAAGGAGATGGCCGCGCGGCTGTCGCCACGGACGTGATTGTTTGCCGGACGGCATCCACAGGGAGGACTGAACAATGCTCGGTGTAGAACTTAGTCAGGTGACCAAGGACTTTGGTCCGGTCAGCGTCATCAAGGGTGTTGACCTGGAAATCAACGAAGGCGAATTCACGGTTTTCGTCGGGCCCTCCGGTTGCGGCAAATCCACCCTGCTTCGCCTCGTTGCGGGGCTGGAAGAGTCGACGAGCGGCCGCATCCAGATCGGCGGGTCGGATGTGACCCATGTCGAGCCGGCGGAACGCGGTGTTGCCATGGTGTTCCAGTCCTACGCGCTCTATCCGCACATGAGCGTTGCCGACAACATGGGTTTCGGCCTGAAAATGACCGGCCACCCAAAGGCCGAGATCGATGAGCGCGTCAGGCGGGCATCGGCGATCCTCCACCTTGATGCGCTGCTTGATCGCAAGCCGAAACAGTTGTCGGGCGGTCAGCGCCAGCGGGTGGCGATCGGCCGTTCCATCGTCCGCGAGCCAAAGGTCTTCCTGTTTGACGAACCGCTTTCCAATCTCGATGCGGAACTGCGCGTGCAGATGCGCCTGGAGATTGCCAAACTCCATCAGGATCTCGGAGCGACCATGATCTATGTCACCCATGACCAGGTCGAGGCGATGACACTGGCCGACAAGATCGTTGTTCTGCGCGGTGGTGTCGTCGAGCAGACCGGCTCTCCCATCGGGCTGTACAGCGATCCCGACAATGTCTTTGTCGGTGGGTTTATCGGGTCGCCACGGATGAATTTCCTGAAGGCGACGGCAGGGAACAGCAAGGGCAGCACACTGGATATTTCGCTTGACGATTTTGCCGGTGCCAAATTCAAGAAGAAGCTTGAAGGCGCCATGCCCAGGGCCGGAAGCAAATTGCTGGTCGGTATTCGTCCCGAACATTTTGACAAAACGGGCAAGGTGAAGATCAAGTCGAGGATTGATGTGGTGGAGAACCTCGGCGGCACGGCCTTCGCCTATTCGCGAGCGGATGCCGCGGAACCGTTGACGATCCAGTTAAGTGACGGAAGTTCATGCAAGGAAGGAGCGGTTTACCAGACCGGATTCGACGTCGACCGCTGTTTCGTGTTTGACGGAAAGACGGAACTGCGGTTGCGCTAAACTATCCGTCCTGCCTGAATTGGCCGACATCGGTTTCCGCTGAAACGGGGAAGTTTGTCCAGATGCGCGTGCTCAAATACATCGCTGCCGTGGTAGCCCTGCTTGCCGGCGGGGTTGCCCTGTTCATGGCGCTTTGGCCAGATTTCGGTGGCCGTGTCACCGGCGAACGGCTGTTGCGGGCCAAGGCCTCGCCCCATCACAACGGCGAAAACTTCGTCAACACGGTTCCGCAGGCAGAAAACGATTTTGCGCAACTGAAGGAGATCGTCGTCAGGCAGTTTGGCGGAACCGAAATCCGCACCCCGCCATCCGCGATCCCGGTTGTCCCCATCGCCGTGGGATATTTCGATGCGCCGCCACCGGCCGGGCTGCGCGCGATCTGGTTTGGCCATGCGACGGTCTATCTTGAAATCGACAGTGTCCGGATGATGGTTGACCCAATGCTTTCCGAGCGGGCGTCTCCGGTCGGGATTGCCGGCCCGAAACGGTTTCACGCGCCGCCTGCTGCCCTTGAAAACCTCCACAACATCGATGGCGTGGTCATATCCCATGATCACTACGACCATATGGACATGGCGACGATCCAGTCTCTCGCGCGCCACGGAACCCATTTCTTCGTGCCGCTGGGCGCAGGCGCCCACCTCGACCGGTGGGGCGTGCCCGCTGACCAGTACAGCGAAATGGAGTGGTGGGAGCATATTGATTTCAAGGGCCTGAAAATCACGTCCACTCCGGCGCGCCATTATTCCGGCCGCGGGGTGCTCAACCAGAAGGAAACGTTTTGGTCGTCATGGGTTATTG
>JAHEGF010000404.1 GCA_024645155.1 Phyllobacteriaceae bacterium
AATGCAAGCGCATTTCCCTCTCGGGGAGCGGCTGACCATTCTCCTTTACCGGGATAACCTGATCGCGTACCATCCACCGATCTCCCTCTACACTGACCGTCCGCCGGTGGATTAACTTCAGCTTGCGGTAGCCGTTATGCTGGGCAACAGCCCAGGTCAGGCGGCCGCGTTCATCCTGGCTGGTATCCAATACCTGGGCCTGGGCCCAATCCAGCCAGAGGAACTGCCCGGCTTTGGACATTTGCTCTTGCTGGTCAATCGTCAGAGTATTGTGCACGGAAGAAATATCCAGCGGGTTATGCCAGGGCGGTGACCCGTTATACAGGTAAACTCCAGGGTCCCGGGTAATATTATGGCCGCGCCACCACAGGTCCAGGTGGTTTTGGTCGGCGTGGGCGGGACGGTGCTGGAAGCGCGCTGCCCGCAGGTATCCCCAGGATTGGTTGCCCGAAAGCTTCAGCACTTCTGGCTTGGGGGTCTCGGGAACGGTATGCAGCGGCTTGCCGCCCAGCCATACAGACATTTCATCTCCAGGGCCGGGGGGCAGCGGGTGCTGGTCCAGAAAGGCCTGGCAGGCAGCCTGGACCACCGGGCGGAAGTCCTGGTAAGGATAGGTCGTAAAGGGCAGGATATAAGCCCCATCGTTGCCGCCCAGGTTGGGCACACCACCGCTGGTGGGGTCCAGCAAGGTTAGCAGCCAGCGGGAGGCGGCCGCCAGCCGGAGGCAGCTTTCTTCTGGGAAATGGTCATATTGTTCCAGGGCTACCCGTTTGGCAAACATGGCGGCCTGCAGCATCAGCCGGTGGTAGTTGGTGCTGTGCTGGATGTAGCCGCCGTCTGGGGTGATCTGGCTTTGCAATCCAAAATGAAGCCAGCGCCAGCCTTCTTTTTTCCATTTGGCTGCCTGGGGATGCTCCGGCAGGACTGCCGCGGCGGTGTACAGCCCCACGGCTTCTGTAATCAGGTGGTTGTTGTTCTGGGCGCGGGCATAAGCCAGGGTCGGCAGGATGCGGGCAGCGTGGGACGCAATCGCACCTTTCAGCAGTTTGATGCGGGTCGGGGTGGTGTGGGGTGATTTCAGGAAAATGCCGGAGGAAAAGCTGAGCGCCACCAGGCGCAGGGCCACTTCCTGACCCGAAGCCCAGTGCGGGCCTTGGTTGGGCGGGCTGCCCTGAAAGAAGCGCTCAGACAGGGTCCAGAAGGTGCGGGCCAAATCTTCGTTCTGGCTTACCAGATAGGCGCGTGCCAGCGTGATTGCCCAGCCAAACCGGCCTGGCTCCCAAATAAACTTGATATCCTGTGCCTGGTGCTGGCTGCCGGTATGTTGGGTCCAGTGTCTCAGGTTCCCCGCCGGAACCAACTCCAGGGGCTGGGGCGCTCCCCCAAACAGGCTCACCTGACCGTGCATAATTTCCTCGGCCTGGGAGAGCAGCTCTTGCTTACGGTCACCCAGCAGGGCCCGGAAGTAGCCCAGGTTTGGTAAGGGGTAAACCGGTAATTGTAGATGCCCGGCATTTTTGGCGGCATCGGGATAGCTACTCAGCGGTGTTTTGCGGGTCAGGATCCCCAGGCGGCATTGAAGCGTGTAGGTTAAATAAGGGCTGATCGCTCCCCAGCCTAACTGGCGCGCCGCTTTATAGTAAATGGAGACCTTGCTGAATTTTGCCTGCATATCTTTATTATAGCGGAAGACTACCAAATCCAAAATTTTTGCTGTCCGGGTGATTCAGTCTGCCTAAAAAAAGGAATAAAATAAAAAATACCTAAATTTATGTTATCCTAAATTCAGAAAGGAAGGATTTAACACAGGGTTAACAAACATTTTATTTATAAATCCGACAATTTTGGTATAATTTTCCGGATGTCTTATAATTATTTGGTTCTACTGCGCAATTATATTTGGAATGGAGTAAATTTTAAATGAAAAAAGAAGAATATTTGGATCTGTACCGCCAGATGGTGGTGATCCGCCGTCTGGAAGAAAGGGCCGCAGAGCTTTACCAGCAAGGCAAGATCGGCGGGTTTCTGCACCTATATATTGGACAGGAAGCTGTCAGTACAGGATTGGTGGCCGCCCGAAAACCGCAGGACCGGATGATTACGGCCTACCGTGACCACGGCCTGGCGATCAACGTCGGTTTGAGCGCAGAATCGGTGATGGCGGAACTCCTAGGCAAGGCGACAGGGGTTTCCAAAGGCAAAGGCGGCTCGATGCATATGGCCGACGTTGACAAGAATTTCTGGGGCGGGCATGCGATTGTGGGGGCCCACCTCCCGATTGCTGCCGGTTTGGCTCTGGGCGATCAGTACCAGGGCACAGATGGTGTGACAGTCTGCATGTTTGGGGACGGGGCGACCAATATTGGCTACTTCCATGAAGGCGTCAACCTCTCCAAGGTCTGGAACCTGCCGGTTTTGTGGGTGTGCGAGGATAACCAATACGGGATGGGCACCACCGTCGAGCGGGCCAGCGCGGTTAG
>JAHEGF010000405.1 GCA_024645155.1 Phyllobacteriaceae bacterium
CGGTGCATCTTGCGACCGACAAACGGGCAAGCCGGTTTGCCGGGGATTTCCCGGCAAAAGACGTTCATATCGTCAATTCGGCAACGATGGGATCACGCAACCCTGTCGCCATCTTGCGGACATTTGCCGTGTTGTGGAAAGGATACAAACAGGCTTCCGCGCTGTTGCAGAAACTCAAGCCCGCCGCTGTCGTCGGATTTGGAGGATACCCGACGCTTCCGCCGGTTTTCGCCGCTACCCGCAGGGGTATTCCGGCGCTCATTCACGAGCAGAATGCGGTGATGGGCAGAGCCAACAAGGCGCTTGCATCCCGTGTCGATGCGATTGCCGGCGGGTTTCTTGCAATCGAAGGTGCTCATGCCAACAAGATCCTCATTACGGGAAATCCGGTCCGCCCCGATGTGATCGAGGCATCAAAGACCAGGTACCAAGCCTCCCGGAAGGGCCCGTTTCATTTGCTGGTTTTTGGCGGAAGCCAAGGCGCGCAATTTTTCTCCGAAGTATTGCCGGCAGCAGTAGGCAAGCTGAACAAAAGCGAAAGAGACCGCCTGCACATCGTCCAGCAGGCACGAAGTGAAGATGAAAGCGGAGTTCGCTCAGCCTATGAGAAACTGGGCGTTCCTCATGAAGTGTCCCCATTCTTCAACGACATGGCGGCGCGTATTGCGTCAGCCAACCTTGTAATTTCTCGTTCCGGCGCTTCGACGGTTTCCGAAATCGCTGTTATCGGCCGCCCGGCAATACTTGTACCCTATCCCCATGCGCTTGATCACGACCAGTCGGCCAATGCGGCGGCCCTGGCCGAAAAGGGAGGTGCAGTACTACACGCTCAATCCGGGTTGGCACCGGACGTCTTAGCCGGCCTGATTGCCGGCTTCATGTCTGACCCTTCACGTTGCCGTAAAATGGCTGCCGCTGCAAAATCGACGGGTAAACCGGATGCCGCACGGTTGCTCGCCGACCTGACAGAGGTTATTGCAGCGGGAAATTCCGTTTCAGATCTCAAACAAGGAGAGCGGCGATGAAAATGCCGCCAAGTGTCGGTCTTGTCCATTTCGTCGGTATCGGTGGTATCGGCATGAGCGGCATTGCCGAGGTGCTGCACAATCTTGGCTACAAGGTACAGGGTTCGGACCAGGCCGAAAGCGCCAATGTCGAAAGGCTTCGCCGCAAAGGCATCGTGGTGCATGTCGGTCATGCGGCAGAAAACCTTGGCGACGCCGAGGTGGTTGTTGTGTCAACCGCCATTCGGCGGTCTAACCCGGAAGTCATGGCAGCGCGCGAAAAACTGTTGCCAGTCGTGCGTCGCGCCGAGATGCTGGCTGAACTGATGCGCTTTCGCCAGGCTGTTGCGATCGGCGGCACTCACGGCAAAACCACGACAACCTCCATGGTGGCGACACTTCTCGACGCAGGAGGGCTGGATCCGACGGTGATCAACGGCGGAATTATCAATGCCTATGGCACCAACGCCCGTATGGGTGCCGGTGACTGGATGGTGGTTGAGGCTGACGAGTCTGATGGCACTTTCCTAAAACTGCCGGCGGACGTGGCGGTCGTCACAAACATTGATCCCGAACATCTCGATCACTACGGAAGTTTCGACAATGTACGTGAAGCATTTCACAAATTCGTGGAGAATGTGCCGTTTTACGGTTTCGCGGTAATGTGCATCGACCATCCCGAAGTTCAGGCACTCGTTGGCCGGATCGAAGACAGGCGTGTCATAACTTACGGTACGAACCCGCAAGCCGATGTCCGCTTCCACGATCATCGCATGGATGGTGCGGTTTCGGAGTTTGATCTTACGATCCGCAACCGGAAAAGCGGTGCGGAAACCACCATAAACGATCTGCGGCTGCCGATGCCGGGCCGTCACAACGTGTCGAACGCAGTGGCAGCGATTGCTGTTGCCCACGAACTTGGTATTTCAAAGGAAGCAATCAAGAAAGGGCTGGCGTCCTTCGGTGGCGTCAAACGGCGTTTTACGAATACTGGAAGCTGGAAGGGTGTTGAGATATTTGATGACTATGCCCATCATCCCGTCGAGATAAGTGCCGTGCTCAAGGCGGCGCGTGAGGCCTGTTCCGGGCGTGTCATAGCTGTTGCGCAACCGCACCGGTATACGCGGCTGCACGATCTGTTCGATGAATTTTCAGCGTGTTTCAACGATGCCGACACGGTGATTGTTGCGCCGGTCTATCCGGCCGGAGAGGAACCGATAGAAGGTTTTGATTCCGTGGCTTTGGCCGCGCGGATCAAGGCTGGTGGACATCGCGATGCCCGATTTGCCGAGGGCCCCGAAGAAATCGCCTCGATGATCGCAAGCCTTTGCAAGGCTGGCGATTTCGTTGTCTACCTTGGCGCCGGCAGCATCACCCAGTGGGCCAATGCCTTGCCTGAGGAACTTAACCGCGGGAGCGAAGCATGAGTGTAGATGGCGAGGCGCTCCTGGCCGAACTGTCCGGCAGCCTT
>JAHEGF010000406.1 GCA_024645155.1 Phyllobacteriaceae bacterium
ACCGCAACCGGACCGGCAAGCTGGATAACCAGATAGGCTGGTGAATTCCGTACACGGGTGGCCCGAACAGTTTGCTGGTTTGTCATCATTGTTCACTCTGGTATGCGAAAGGCGAGAAAACGGCGGTTTTTTCTGTCAGATTCCAAGCCATGCCATGGTCGGAGTAAACGAGCCTCGTCGATTTGGCCGCGGTTGCTGAAAAACCGGGGGCGATGCACAGCGGATGACCGGAAATAGTGATGGGTCCGTCACCCTGACCGTTCATTTGATTGATTTCGACATCAACGATCTCCGGTATTTTCAAGGAATGCTTTCCATCTTTCGCCGAAAAGTTGATTGGGACTGTTCTCACGCCGACAATCGATCCGATATGCGAAGCGAGGCGTGCCGGATGTCCGCCGCCCTGGCCACCAAATATTTTCATCAAACTCGCATTTTGTTCCTCGTCGGCTCGGTCATCAACGTAAACCGCCACATTCCAAGGCGTGGTCGCCATATGGCCCGGCGAGTGTACCGCAAGCGCCACATTCAGACCCGAAAGCGAAATTTGCTCATCAACACCGTCTTCGATGTGCCAACCAACGAGGGCGGTGCATTCTTCTTCGGTAGGAGGGCTCAGGAAAAGGCACGGACAGGCAACTTCACAGTTGCAACTTTCGAAATAGGTTCCCTTCAATGACCAAGACATAAAACACTCCCTTTCTGGATGATTTCCGCATCAAGCTTACACGCGTTTGCCCGACGTTGATTGAGGGAGCGATTGAGAATACTTTTGGATCTTATTGATTTTCCATCGGGGAAATTGGAGATTTCATGATCTATCGGTTCGGCAAATTCACTGTTGATTCAGCTAATTACGAATTGAAGCTGGCCAGTGCGCCTGTGTCCATAGAACCGAAGGTATTCAATCTTCTTCTGCACCTGATCGAAAACCGGGACCGTGTAGTTTCCAAGGACGACTTGATCAGCGCGGTATGGGAAGGGCGTGCCATATCGGACACGACGCTTAGCAGCGGAATATTCGCACTAAGGCGGGCCCTGGGAGACAATGGTGGAACGCAAACCGTTGTCCGAACGGTGCCACGGCGCGGCTTCAGGTTTGTCGCGGACGTAACGCTGGAACCTGAAGATTGTGCACGCGACAATGCCGAAGTTGAAGACGGGAAACCGGTAACGCGAGCACCGGACCTTTCGACAATCAATGACATTTTGGCTGGTAATACCCCTGCGAACCAGATCAGAAAATATCAGGCGACCGCATTGCCAACCCTGGTGGTGCTCCCGTTCAGAATCGCGAGCGCCGGCCTCGATGAGTACTTCTGCGACGGCCTGACCGAAGACATCATTTCCAATCTTACGCATTTCAGCGAACTCAAGGTCATTGCCAGCGGCTCCTCATTCCAGTTTCGAAACCGTGCCCTTACCTTGATGGAAACCGCTCTCGAACTTAATGCGGATTACGTCGTCAGTGGCAGTGTCCGGCGCGCAGGTGACCGTTTGCGTGTCGCTGTACAACTAATCGAGGCTGCAACGGGCGTTTCCTTGTGGGCAGACCGGTATGACCGGCAGATTGAGGACATTTTTGCGGTTCAGGATGCGGTAACACACATGATCGCGGCCTCGCTCGGCGTTAAAATGCAGAACGCCGAACTGACCCGGGCGCTTGCAAAAAGCCCGGCGGAGTTCGATGCCTATGACTGCTTGCTCCATGCGAGGCGCTACACGTCAACCTTGAACGACAGGATGCACAAGGAAGCCCGGGATCTGCTCGAAAAAGCTGTCATGCTCGACCCTAACTATGGTGAAGCTTATGCCCTGCTAGCCAATGTTTACCTTGCCGAACATCGTTTTGATGCCAATCCGCGTCCGGATCCCGTCGATCGAGCCCTGAAAATGGCGCTCAAGGCTACCCAGCTTGATCCGCAAAATGCGTATGCTCATTGCTGGCTGGCCATCGTGCATTTTTTTCGTAAGGACAACGCCAAGTTTGAGGCTGAAGCAAAACGCGCATTGGACCTGAACCCGAATGACCCCGAGATATTGGCTGATATTGGCCACTATCTTTCTTTCATGGGCGAATTCGAACAGGGAATCGAACTGTCGCTTCGCGCTCAACAGCTAAACCCGCTGCACCCAGGGTGGTACCATTTCAGTTTTGCCAGGCTGCACTACCATCAACAGAAATATGAAGAAATGCTGGTCGATGTCCAGCGCATCAGCATGCCCAACTTCTACTGGACCCACCTGCTGGATGCCGCGGCGATGGGACAAATGGGACGACGGGAAGCCCCGGCTTCGATCACCATGATGAGAGATTCAAAGCCCGGGCTGTCCGTCACAAATGAGTTGCATAAATGGAACGTGGCACCGCATGACTTCGATCATATCATGGAGGGACTACGCAAAGCCGGGCTCGATGAATGAAGCCGTTTCACTTAGATTCCAAATATCCCTGCGATAAGATCAATCCGAAA
>JAHEGF010000407.1 GCA_024645155.1 Phyllobacteriaceae bacterium
ATGAATCATGGTGCCACATCCTATCCGGCAGACTGGTCGACGACAGGCGCAAACCGCCCGACCCGGTATGAGGTCTATGACCACGAGAACAATAATCCAAGCCTTATCACCAATGCTTCGGCTGGCGGTGAGGTAGGGACACCACCAAGCATGTGCACGGCGCCAGTAACAAGCGTCGACCGGCGGCTGATCTATGGTGCGATCCTGAACTGCCAGGCACTGGAGGCTGCAGGCTACAATCTTGGTGGCCATGAAGTCGGCCTCCCGGTTGAGGCATTTGCCAGCTTTTTCATGACATTGCCGGTCAGGAAAGTTCCGGCAACCGAGTATGATGCTTCGGTATATGTCGAACTGGTGGATGTAACCGGGGCTGGCCAGGGGACGCTGAAAAACTTCCTTCGCGACGAAGTTCAGTTGTACAGGTGAAGTGATGTTCAATCGTATTTTCACCTATCTTCGCCGGTTCCGGCGCGATGAAATTGGCTCGGCCCTAGTCGAGATGACGATAATCACGCCACTGATGATCAGCCTTTCGGCCGGTGTGTTCGAGTTTGGCAACCTGTTCCACAAGAAACTGCTGATTGAAGCCGGCTTGCGTGATGGTGCGCGCTATGCCGCGCGTTGCAATCCGGTTTTCGTTGCTACGTTGGGTATCAATTGCGAGACTGTTGCGAAGAATATTGCGGTTTATAGCAATGCCGCCGGAACAGGTGCCGTGCGGGTAACCGGCTGGGATCCCAACACCGTGACGGTGGACAGGGACTACCTGATTACTTCCGCCACCGACGGCGGGGGAAACATGCTCTATCGCAGTACCGAAGCCAACGTGCTGACAGTCCGGGCAAGTACGACATTCAACTATACCGGCGCATCGCTGCTTTCCTATCTCGGGCTCAACCCGATCGTATTGAGCGCGTCGCATGAGGAGCGTTATGTTGGCTGGTGATTTTTTTGGTTTTCACAAGCTGTTTGCGAAGGATGAAAGCGGCGCGACGATGGTCGAGATGACAATCAGCATCGTTTTGCTGCTGGTCCTGACGCTCGGTTTCGTTGACTTCGGAAACGCATTCTATCAATGGAACGCAGCCAACAAGGCGGTGCAGGTCGGCGGGCGAATGGCTGCCATTTCGGCGCCGGTTGCTCCCGAGGTGATAACGGCCGGTCCGACTACAACACCTGGTGATCCGATACCAATAAATGCCTATAACTTTGTGTGTACTGGCGGTGCATCATGCACCGGTGGCGGTACCTATAACGCGGCAAATTTCAACCGCATTTTCGCGGGAGATGACGGAAATTGCGGCATTGTTGCCGGTAATCGACCGGGCATGTGCGACTTCTTTCCGCGCCTGACACCTGCAAATGTCGTTATCAGCTATCAGGCCACAGGACTTGGCTACCAGACGCGTCCGGGCGGACCAGTGCCAACCATTACCGTTCGTCTTCAAAATGTGACCTTCCAGTTCTTTTTCCTTGGCGGCCTTCTCGGGCTGAGCAATCTGACGATGCCGTCGATGATCAGCACCGTAACCGGCGAAGATATGAAAAGCGTTTATCCATGAATGTAGTCAATCAGGAGGTCTTGCCGACCAAACGCAAGAGGATTGCGCTTTTTTCTTCGGACCAGGTGTTCCGTGACGAGGTCGCCAAGCGTCTCGAGGCACTTGCGATCTACAATGTCCGGATCGGGACTGCCGACGATATCCTCCAGGCAGACGTTTCCGAATCACGACCGAGCCTGATCATCCTCGATGTTTCCGAGGGCGATATCCTCGACGATCCGGAATTTTCTTCCGTCCGCGACAATTGGGGCCCTGTGCCGATTGTGACAATATCTGAAAACCTTTCGCCTCAGCGGATGCGGAACCTGGTGCGGCTGAATGCGGCCGACTGGTTGTACAAGCCGGTCAAAACGACGGAACTCCTCAACGTCGTCACCAATATTGACAGCGGCAGCCGCTCAAAGAAAAGCCGGATATCGACGGTGATCAGTGCAAGCGGTGGTGCCGGTGGAACGGTCATTTCGCTCGCTGCGGCTGACTTCCTTGCTAGCAAATCGGCAGAGCACGCCGCCGAGACATGCCTGGTCGACCTCGATTTTCAGAACGCCAATTGCGGCGGTTATCTCAATCTCATCAACGAATTTGACCTTGAGGACGTTATCGGCGAGCCCGACAGGCTGGATGTCGAACTGATGGATGTCATCAAGCTTTCCGCCAAGTCGGGATTGACGATCTACTCGTTTGACCGGCCGCGACTGCCGTTTGAACCAACTGGAACGGATTTTGTCCTCAGGCTTCTGGATCTCGTGGCCTACCGGTTTGACAATGTCGTCGTCGATCTGCCCAACCTCGAAACACCGTGGTCGGATTCGGTGCTCGCCGCCAGCGACCAGATATTCATCGTTTTCGAGCTCAACATCGCATCTTTGAGACACGCAAAACGGCTGTACAAGCATGTCCGCGAGCTGC
>JAHEGF010000158.1 GCA_024645155.1 Phyllobacteriaceae bacterium
ATCAGGAGCGGTTGAGAGAACAGATCGCCAGGGCGCAAACCATAGCCGTTGTCGCGACTATACTTGGCATCGGCGCTGGAGTGGCAGGAGCGGCAACCGACAACAGCGGGCTAGCGGGTGCGGGGCAAGGGATTGCCCTGGGAGGCACGGAAGTGGCCCGGCGCAGCGTCCTTGCCTACCAGCGCGGTGAAGAGGCTACCGCTGACCGTTCCGCTTTGACCTTCCTTGCCAAAACCGGTCAGTCGGCAAAGGGAATGATTACCACATTCAAGCGTTTTCAAAGCGCACTCGCGCTTTCTGGCGCCAGAATTGATCCCTATCAGCAAAGCCATCCGGTACCACGAGACCGGGTTGCGGCCCTACAAACGGCAGCCCAGAAGAGCAAATACTACGAAAAGGCGGATACTCCGGCCCTGCAATTGCGTCATGATATGGCAAGGGCGAAAATTGCCGCCTATACCGAGGGTTCCGGTACGGTCGCCAGGCTCTTCCAAAACGATCCGCAAGGCATACCGGCACTTTATGCATCGGCCATAACCAGCCTTCTTTACCGCTCGCCACGCGAAGCGCTGAAAAAAATCGACGGGCTCCTCGGCAAACAGCCCAACAATCCTTATTTTCATGAAGTTCGCGGCGATGCACTCATGAAGGCAAACAAACCGGCAGATGCCATAAGCGCCTATTTGAATGCGATCAAACATGATCGCGCAAGGTCCGGACTGTTCAAGATCGCCTTGGGCCAAGCACGCCTTGCGACAGGGAAACCCGATCAGATCAAACAGGCAGTGACGGATTTGCGCGGCGGTCTTGACCGTGACAAAGAAAACGCTTCGGGATACCGTTATCTGGCCCTGGCCTACGGCCAGCTCGGGCAAATCGGCGAAGCGGAACTTGCGTCAGCCGAAGGCAATTATCACGCAGGCAACTATCAGGATGCGAAAATCTTTGCGTTGCGCGCACAAAAAAGACTGAAAAAGGGTTCACCTGCGTGGATACGTGCGCAGGACATTATCAATTTGAAAATCCGCAAAAACAAATAGATTTTGGCGGGTAAGGAATACGGGAAAGTGACAATGAAATCCAAAATCGTCTGGAATATCACGGGGACCGTTTTCGGTCTTGGTTTGCTGCTTTCCGGGCATGCCTGGAGCCAGCAGGCTAGCGGCGACGCGCCGCAAACCCAAAATGAAGCGGCTGCAGCGTCAACTGTCACCGAAGCGGAAAAGGAGCGGATTGGAAGCATTGTCCGGGAATACCTCCTCGCCAATCCTGAAATCCTCGAAGAAGTCCAGATTGTGCTTCAGGAAAAAAGGGAGGCGCAGAAGAGAATTGCGCAACGCGAAACCATCGCGAATGCGCAATCGAGGATATTTACGACAAGTGGTGATCCGGTAATCGGCAATCCGGAAGCCAAGGTCGCGGTGGTCGAGTTCTTCGACTACAATTGCGGCTATTGCAAAAGAGCCTTGGACGACATGAACGCGATGGTTGCCGCGGATCCGGAGTTGAAATTCATCCTGAAAGATTTTCCCATTCTCGGCCCGGATTCGCAAAAGGCCCATATCGTGGCTTCAGCATTCAACAATCTGATGCCAGAAAAATACCGTGATTACCATATCGCGTTGCTTGGCGGTCCGGGCCGGGCAGATGAAGGCCGGGCCATTCAGCTTGCCATCGAGATGGGCGCGGATGAGGAAAAACTACGTGCCGAGATGGAAAATCCGGCGATTGCCTCAGGCTTTGGCGAAACCTATGAACTGGCAAATATGCTCGGAATTACGGGAACACCTTCCTATGTCGTGGGTGACGAGGTGGTATTTGGCGCGCTTGGCCAGCGTGTCCTGACGCAAAAGGTAGCCAATGTACGCAAGTGCGAAAGCGCCACGTGCTAGCGCAGATGCACTAATTTCGGTTGAAACCGGCTGTTGACAGAGTAAAGAACTGGCGCTGGCCTCTTTGCGTAAGAGCGCCAGCCTTCTATAGAAGGTTATCAGCGGGCAATCCGCGCGTGAGTAACGGTCAATGGCGAAAACGGTATTTGTCCTTAATGGGCCCAACCTGAATGCACTGGGCAAACGCGAACCCGGGATCTATGGCGGAAAGTCGCTCGATGATATCGGCGAAGATTGCCGCGCAGCCGCCAAACCCCTCGGATTTGATGTGGAATTCCGGCAAACGAACCACGAAGGCGATCTTGTCGACTGGATTCACGAGGCAGGAGACAAGGCGGCTGGGATTATCTTAAATCCGGGCGCCTATGGCCATACCTCCATCGCGTTGCACGATGCCCTGCGTTCAGTAGCTGTACCTGCTATAGAAATCCATCTGTCAAATATACATGCCAGGGAAGAATTTCGTCACAAATCGATGATAGCGCCGGTAGTTGTGGGAATGATCTGCGGCTTTGGACCAGCAAGTTACACACTCGCATTGCAGGCGATTGCCGAACGGATATAAGCGGCGGCTGAACAGGGGACCAATCGCACATGACGAACAAGAAACCGGTCATAGACCAACAATTGATCCGCGACCTGGCCAGCATCCTCAACGAGACCGAACTCAGCGAGATCGAGGTCGAGCAGGATGATCTGAGAATACGGGTATCGCGGCAGAATTCTGCGGTATACGCGGTTTCAGGACAACAGCCCGTTGCTGCTGCCCCAGCAGTGACTGCAGCCCCCGGCGACAGAACTGCGGCAGCAGAAAAACCGGCCAATTCGGTAAATGCCGTTCCGTCGCCGATGGTCGGCACCGCCTATTTGGCTCCCTCGCCTGACTCCAAACCATTCGTCGAAGTCGGTCAGTCCATAAAGGAAGGCCAAACAATTCTCATCATCGAAGCGATGAAGACCATGAACCAGATACCGGCGCCGCGATCCGGCACTGTGACAGCCGTACTTGTCGAAGATTCGCAACCTGTGGAATTTGGTGAACCGCTGGTGGTGATCGAATAGGGTCAGGACAAGTCAATGATACAAAAAATCCTGATTGCCAACCGCGGCGAGATAGCCCTTCGGGTACTCCGCGCCGCAAAGGAGCTCGGCATCTCCACCGTCGCAGTGCATTCTACAGCCGACGCCGATGCCATGCATGTCAAGCTCGCCGATGAAAGCGTTTGCATCGGACCTCCGCCGGCGCGCGACAGCTACTTGAATATCCACCAGATCGTAGCGGCATGCGAGATTACCGGTGCAGACGCAATACACCCGGGTTACGGGTTCCTGTCGGAAAACTCCAAATTCGCCGACATCCTGGAAGCCCATGACATTACATTCATCGGCCCCAAAGCCGATCACATCCGTATTATGGGTGACAAGATCGAGGCGAAACGAACCGCCAAACGGCTCGGAATACCTGTCGTTCCCGGCTCTGAAGGCGGGATCTACGACGATGATGAAGCAAAACGTGTTGCCGCTGATGTTGGCTATCCCGTGCTTGTTAAGGCATCGTCAGGGGGTGGCGGACGGGGAATGAAACTCGCCCGGTCCGAGGATGAATTGTCAAACGCGCTGGCCACAGCGCGCACCGAGGCAAAGGCGGCTTTCGGCGATGATGCGGTCTACATCGAGAAGTATCTCGGCAAACCACGCCATATCGAGGTACAGGTCGTTGGCGATGGCATGGGCAAGGCCATTCACCTTGGCGAACGCGATTGCTCGCTGCAAAGGCGCCATCAAAAGGTTTGGGAAGAGGCCAACTCACCGGCACTGAATTCCGAGGATCGCAACCGCATCGGCGAGATCTGCTCGAAGGCGGTTGCTGACCTCAACTACAGCGGCGCGGGAACGATCGAGTTCTTGTTTGAAGACGGTGAATTCTATTTTATTGAAATGAATACACGCCTGCAGGTCGAACACCCGGTAACCGAGGCCATTACCGGCATAGATCTGGTTCACGAACAGATTCGTGTTGCATCTGGTGGCGGGCTGTCACTTACCCAGGACGACGTCCGGTTTTCCGGCCACGCCATCGAATGCCGGATCAACGCCGAAGATCCAAAGACCTTTGTCCCCTCGCCCGGAGTGATCAGCCATTTCCACACGCCCGGCGGATTGGGCGTGAGGGTCGATTCCGGTGTCTATTCCGGTTATCGCATACCGCCATACTACGACAGCCTAATCGGCAAACTGATCGTTCATGGCCGAAATCGCGTCGAATGCATGATGCGCCTGCGTCGTGCTCTCGACGAATTTGTCGTCGACGGCATCAGCTCAACATTGCCATTGTTCCGCGATCTTGTCGGCAATCCCGATATCGCCAATGGCGATTATGACATACACTGGCTTGAGCATTATCTTCGCGGAGAAGCCTGATCAGGATTGCAGTCCGATGTCGCGGCCAACAACACTCGGCAATGTCATTCCCCCGGATCTTCTGTTACGCGCCTACGCAACCGGCGTTTTCCCGATGTCCGAAAGTGCCGATGATCCGCAGATATTCTGGGTAAGACCGGAAATGCGGGGCATTATTCCGCTGGAGTCTTTCCGGGTTCCGCGCAGCCTTAAAAAACTGATACGCAAGAACCCTTACGAAATCCGAATCGATACCGATTTCCACGGCGTTATCTCCGGATGTGCAGAACCTGCCCAAGGCCGCAAGACCACATGGATCAACGATCCGATCCGCGACGCCTACTACCAACTTTTCAAACGCGGTTATTGCCACACGGTGGAAGCATGGCAGAGCGGAAAGCTCGTTGGCGGCCTCTACGGGGTTACGTTGGGCCGGGCGTTCTTCGGTGAAAGCATGTTCACGCGGCAACCGGACGCCTCGAAAATTTGCCTGGTAAAGCTGGTCGAGCTTCTGTTGGAACGTGGCTATGTGCTGCTCGACACCCAGTTCACGACCGATCATCTCAAGCGTTTTGGCGCAATCGATATTCCTCAAAGGCGTTATGAAAAACTTCTGGCCCAAGCATTGGAAGGCGATGCGGCCTTCCGCGACCATGTAACTGCCCGGCCAAGTTGATCTTTCAGCTGTCCTTTGGCGGCGGAACATCCGATTTACGCTTGCAGCCTTTCAGCCAGACATCGTAGACGGGATGTTCGATCGCATTCAATCCGGGGCTTTCGGCAAACATCCAGCCGGTAAAGATACGGCGAATCTTGCGATCGAGCGTAATTTCATCGACTTCAACAAAGGTGTCGGTTTTGGGTTCTTCATCCGGTGTGCGTGAATAGCATACCCTTGGCGTGACCTGCAGCGCCCCGAATTGCACGGTCTCGTCAATGTAGACGTCAAACGAAATGATGCGCCCGGTGATTTTGTCGATTCCGGTAAATTCAGCAATCGGATTCGATTCGCGATCGGCATGTGCCGGCATAGCCGCCAGCAGGAATAATCCCGCCGCCGCCAATAGCTTCTTCATTCCCAAGGCTGTTTGCTGCATTGTTCGGCTCATCCCGGAATCTGCCTGGTCCGACATTCAACCGGCCATCGTCAATATTCGGTTAACCACGAATTGTGGCGCCCACGTGTGCCTTCGGGAACAATCTTACGGATACTGTGGCGTCAATCGCCGGGAACCCAGGCATCATAGTCGCCTGTCACTTTCGGACGTTCACCTGCACGGGCCAGCGATCCCTGCGGACGGTAGGCAGCAGCACTTCCGGTCAGGTTTGCCTGGTGCCCCTTCTCCCATTCGCGTGGCACGTATTCCTCGGCGTTCGGTGGTATATCGACGCGGTGATGTATCCAGCCATGCCAGCCCGGCGGAATGGATGAAGCTTCCGAAACGCCGTTGAAGATGACCCAACGCCTTGTCCGGCCTTCGGCATTCTTGCCACCCTGATAGTAGATATTGCCAAATTCATCCTCCCCGACGCGCTCGCCCTTCCGCCATGTATGGAAACGGGTCCCCAGCGTCTGGCCGTTCCACCACGTAAAAAACTGCTTAAGGAAGTTCATGGACCGGGATCCTGAAAGTTTGCGGGTTCCTGCGGCCGTTATCGCTCCGGAAGAACTGTGAGGCAAGGAAAAAGTGGTTACACATGTCAAGGCGCGATGATATACCCGCGCGCCCTCCGGCATCCTTTGTCCTGCCAACCCGATTGCGTCGAACCCTTGGCAGGGAAATGCGATTCCGACGCACTCAGCAAATGCAATCACGCCATCGTGCAAGCCGGTGGAAATACAACTAAAGATTAACCTAATTGATCCATACATTTGCCAACCACGAAAATTCTGAATTGGCGGGAATTGAAAAAATGGCATTCGGATCAATGCTCAAGTCGCTGTTTTCATCCAAGGGCGTCGATGACAGTCTGGCGCTCCAGGTCGTTATGTCGAACGTGACACACGGCTTGAGCTGGATTGACGAAGACCTGGTACTGAGAGCAACGAACAAGAAATTTTTTCAGCTTCTTGATATTCCCGAGAAATATGCGGCTGCGGGCACCCGGCTAGAGGACATATTCAGGTATAATGCCGAACGCGGCGAATACGGGCCCGGAGACGTCGAAAAGCAAGTCCGCGAGCGTGTGGAATTGTCGAGCAAATTCGAAGCACATGTTTTTGAGCGTGTACGCGACGATGGAACGATATTGCGCGTTGAGGGTTACCCCGTCGAAGAAGGCGGATTTATCACGATCTATTCCGATGTGACGGAATTGCGCCGTAACGAAAAAGCTCTCGAGGAATCAAATGCCGTGCTTACCAAGGTCAATGCGGCAATGGATGAGACGGTCCGTGCCGCGTTGAACGGCGATTATACAAATCGGGTCGATACGGCTGGAACCCAGGGCGAAATGCTCAGTTTGTGCGAAAACATGAACACATTGCTTGAGGTTGTCGACAAGGGATTATCGGAGACCGTCGAAGTTGTCTCCGCCATGTCGCTTGGCGATCTGAGCAAAGGAATTGTAGGCGAGTACAAGGGTAGCTTCCAGACGCTCAAGGAAGGCACCAATCGCATGGGTGCCCAGATGCGTGAAATCACAAGTCAGATCGCAGAAGCTTCCAAGGCGGTTCAAGGTGCAACGGAAGACATCTCCCGCGGCGTTCAGGACCTGTCTGTGCGGACTGAGTATCAGGCCTCTTCCATGGAAGAGACAACGGCCTCCATGGAGGAACTCTCCACGACGGTTCGTCAGAATGCCGACAATGCCAAGGAAGCCAACAAGGTGGCGATAGCCGCCCGGGACGCGGCGTCCAAGGGCAGCGAAGTAACATACGAGGCGGTTGCAGCAATGAGCCGAATCGAGGGTTCTTCGACCAAAATCAGCGAGATTGTCGGCCTGATCCAGGAAATAGCTTTTCAGACCAATCTGTTGGCGCTCAACGCCGCTGTAGAAGCGGCAAGGGCCGGCGATGCCGGACGGGGATTTGCGGTTGTCGCCTCGGAAGTGCGGGCATTGGCACAACGGTCGGGACAGGCTTCCAAGGATATCAAGGAACTGATCCTCAATTCCGCCGACGAAGTGCGGGCTGGAGTGGATCTCGTCAACAAGGCCGGCGGATCGCTTGAGGAAATCCTGACATCGGTCAAATCGGTCGCTGATTTCGTTTCCGAGATTTCCACGGCAAGCCAGGAACAGGCCGCCGGTATCGATCAGGTGAGCCAGGCGGTCACGTCAATGGATGAAATCATCCAGCAAAACAGTGCGCTGGTCGATGTGACCTCGTCGAACCTTCAGGCAGCGCGCGGCCAGATGAAAAAACTGCAGGACAGCATTGCCTTTTTCAAGGACGTCGAAAAGACGGACTTTGATGATGAAACGGCAGTCGCCTGACAGGATGCCGTAAATCAATACCGTTGATTTGAACTGCGTCGGAGCCGGCCTGCTGAAACGGGTCGAACCATCAGGCGGATCCTGAATTT
>JAHEGF010000408.1:0-1517 GCA_024645155.1 Phyllobacteriaceae bacterium
TTGCCCTGGCAGGAGATTGTCGCCAAAGTGATTCCGGTCTCTCACCGGGGGCGGTTTTATGGCTGGTCGATGCTCCTGGGCAAGCTTTTGGGGGTTGGCGGGGCGGTGATTACAGGGATTTTACTCCGGGAACTCCCCTTTCCTAGAAATTACGGCTTCACGTTCTTAATTGGTTTCCTGGTATTGCTGGGCGGGCTGGCTTCTTTTGCTGCCACCATCGAGCCGGTGAAGATCGTCCTCCCGGAACAGCAAACACCGGTTCGAAAACGCGAAAAGATTCGGGAAGTATTAACCAAAGATATCCCCTTCCGTAACTTTTTGATCAGCAGGTTCCTGTCTTTCATCGGCTATATGGCCTTCGGGCTGTTTGCCGTGTATGGGATCGAGAAATTTAATCTACCTGCGGCCTACTCGGCAACCTTCACGATCGTCCTGCTGGCGGGGTCGATTGTGGGCTATGCTGTATTTGGGGAAATTGGCGACCGGATCGGCAATAAATTTGTCTTTGCGGTCAGCGATGTGCTGATGGGGCTAGGTCTGGTACTTGCGATGTTCTTTGATTCACTGGCTGGCCTGCTGGTGATTTTTGCCCTGGTGGGGATGGCCCAATCGGGTGCGGTGATTGCCGATATGAATATGGTGATGGAGTTCAGCCATCCCAAGGACCGCCCGACTTATATGGGGGTCTTCAAAACCTTTACCGGCCCTGCATTCTTAATCTCGCCGCTGATTGGGGGCGGTCTGGTGGCTGTTTTGGGCTACAAGCCGATGTTTTTTGTCTCTTTTCTGATAATCCTGGTCGCGTTTGTGATCCTGGTCGGGTTTGTTCCCGAACCGCGTAATCATAAACCCAACCCGGGGCTAACCGGGGTAGTCAGCGCCAGGTTGGATGAACAACCTTGATGCAAATTTCCGGCTGTGTTGGGATTACATCCTGATCCGTTCGTTTTTGGGATCGTAAAGCGGGCGCAGCGAAGCCGTTGCGGGATATTTTACGCCCGCAATTTTTATTTCCCATTGACCGGAATTGAGATAGTCTTTGGTGACGCCATCCTGGCATGAGACATACCCCAGCCCAACAGCCCCGCCCAGGGTGTGCCCGTAGGCTCCGGCGTGGATCTCTCCGACGATCTCCCCATCCCGGTAGACAATTTCGTTGTGGTGCAGGAGGGGTTTGGGGTTCCTGAGCAGGAACTGAACATGCCGGCGTTTGAGAATGCCGCCCTCTTTTTGCCTCAGGACGGCATCTCGCCCGATAAAGCCGCCAGGTTTATCCAATTTTACAAATGCGCCCAGGCCAGCTTCCAGCACAGTGTCCAGGGTGTCAATATCGTATCCAAAATCGCGGTAGGCTTTCTCGGAGCGCAGGCTGTAAAGGGTCTGGATCCCGGCATGTTTCAGACCGAGGTCTTCCCCGGCTTCAATAATTTTGTCGTAAACGGTCGGGGTAAATTCAGGCGGCAGGTACAGCTCCCAGCCCAATTCTCCCTGGTAGGTGATCCGGATCGCAAGCACTT
>JAHEGF010000408.1:1527-2459 GCA_024645155.1 Phyllobacteriaceae bacterium
GCAGGTCGATTTCTTGGGCAGTCATATGGGGGAAAGCCTGGTTGGAAAGGTCGGCCTGGGTCAGCCTGCTGAGCAGTTGGCGGGAATGGGGGCCTTGTATATTCAGGTGGGCATACCCCGAGGTTACATCGGTGATGAAAACGTGGGACTCTGGCGGGGTGTGCTTCTGGAGCCAGTTGCGGGTCTGGTTGTAGGTGGTATCCGAACTGATGATAAGGAATTTGTCTTCGGCTAACCGGGTGACGGTTACATCTCCCTGCAGGGTGCCGCGCTCGCTCAGCCACTGGGTGTACACAATTCTGCCGACCGGCACAGCGATATCGTTAGCGCAGATTAGGTTAAGTGTTTTTTCGGCATCCCGGCCCTGGACGAGGTACTTGGTCATCAGCGAAAGGTCCATCAGAACGACCGCTTCCCGGCAGGCTTTGTGCTCGGCGGCATGGTAGTTAAACCAGTTTTGCCGGCCAAAAGAATACTCCACCGAGGGGGTCACTCCAGCGGGGGCAAACCAATCCGGGTATTCCCAGCCTTTTGAGGAGCCGAAATACGCCCCGGCTTTTTTGAGGCGTTCGTGCAGGATGGAATGGCGCACATTGCGGGCAGATTTGAGCTGCTTGTTAGGGAAGCCGGTTTCGTACATCACCCCCAGCATTTCAACGGTCCGGTCGTGCAGGTAGCGGGGAGTGTTTTGGAAGGGCAGCATGCGCTCAATGGAAATTTCGCCCACATCCACAGGCGGATACCCATCCACAATCCACTGGGCCATAATCTGCCCGGCTCCGCCGCCCAGCAGGATGCCCAATGAGTTGAACCCAGCGCAGACATAGAAGTTTTTTACCTCGGGAGCCTCGCCCATAATTGGCCCCAGATCAGGGGTGAAGCTTTCGGGCCCGCAGAAGAATTTGTGCACCCCGGTCTCTTTGCTGATCGGA
>JAHEGF010000409.1 GCA_024645155.1 Phyllobacteriaceae bacterium
GTTAATTTCCTCAACCGAGAAAAATGCATCCGAAGATGCGAGACGGATGTCGCAGGCGGTGATCATGTCGATACCGCCACCGATACAGGCGCCGTTAATGGCGGCGATGACCGGGAAACGGGCGCGTTCAATCGAAGTGAATGTATTTTGCAGTTCAAGGATCAGGTCGCGCAGGGCCAGGGCAACGCGTCCCGGTTCATTTTTCGCCAATTCCATGATGCCGCCGAACGCTGAAAGATCCATGCCGCCGGTAAAATGCTTTCCTTTGCCGGTAATCACGGCAACGCGCACTGTTTCGTCGGCATTCAACTCATCCATGACAAGCGGCAGTTCGCGCCAGAATTCCGGAGTCATGCCATTGGCCTTCTCGGGCCGGTTCATGGTGATTCGTGCAACAGCGCCATCGCGGGAGACGGAGAAAAACGAATATTCAGGCGTGTCCATTTTCGTATCCTTGTTATTCCGCTGCCTCGGCCTGTGCTGATCCAAGCCAGGCGCGGCAATCGGCCAGCGCACGGCTGGTGATCGCCTTGCGCTTGGCGATGGCCTTTTCCTTGCCGCGGAAACGGCGGCCTTCGGGTTTGACAATGGCGCCAGGTTCGATTGGCGGGAACAGCCCGAAATTGACGTTCATCGGCTGGAACGAACGTTTGCCGCCTTCCTCTATCGTGGCGATATGGCCGCCCGTTATGTGGTTGAGCAGGGCTCCGAATGCGGTCGTTGCCGGTGGCAGTTCAAGTGGCTGACCGAGCGCCTGCGCGGCAGCGAAGCGGCCAGCCAGAAGGCCCATTGCAGCGCTTTCGACATAACCCTCGCACCCTGTAATCTGGCCGGCGAAGCGCAGGCCCGGGCGTGATTTCAGTGTCAGCGTCGTGTCAAGCAACACAGGCGAATTGATGTAGGTATTGCGGTGCAACCCGCCGAGGCGGGCGAATTCGGCGTTTTCCAAACCCGGAATCATGCGAAAGATGGCTGTCTGCGCCCCGTATTTCAGTTTCGTCTGGAACCCGACCATGTTGTAGAGCGTCCCAAGGGCATTGTCCTGGCGCAACTGGACCACGGCATAGGGCTTTTCCTCGGGATTGTGTGCGTTGGTCAGCCCCATCGGCTTCATCGGTCCGTGACGCAAAGTTTCGGGACCGCGCTCGGCCATCACCTCGATTGGCAGGCAACCGTCAAAATAGGGAGTCCCCTCCCATTCGCGAAACTCGGTCTTGTCACCTGCGATCAGTGCCTGAACAAAATCCTCATATTGCGCCTTCGTCATCGGGCAATTGATATAGTCCTTGCCGGTGCCACCGGGACCCGCCTTGTCGTAACGCGACTGGAACCAGGCCGTTTTCAGGTCTATCGAATCGAAATGCACGATCGGCGCGATGGCGTCAAAAAAGGCGAGGGCGTCCTGGCCCGTTTCGGCGGCAATGGCTTCTGCCAGTGATGGCGCGGTGAGCGGACCGGTGGCAATGATGGTTTGATCCCACTCGGCAGGCGGAAGGCCCGGAATTTCACCGCGGTCAATCGTGATCAGCGGATGCGCCTCGATGCTGGCAGTTACGGCTTGCGAAAACCCGTCGCGATCGACAGCCAGCGCCCCACCGGCAGGCACCTGGTTTGCATCACCGGCGCCCATGATGAGTGAACTCGCCAGTCTCATCTCGGCGTGGAGCAGGCCAACTGCATTGGTTTCGGCGTCGTCTGATCGAAACGAATTGGAGCAGACAAGCTCGGCAAGATCCCCGGTCTTGTGGGCCGCGGTGCCGCGAACAGGGCGCATTTCGTGTACTGTGACATGAACGCCCGCGTTGGCCGCTTGCCAGGCTGCTTCGGAGCCTGCCAGTCCGCCACCGATAATGTGGATGGGTTTTGCTGTCATGGCCGACACCTACGCCGCGACAAGGGCAAATTCAATGCACCATGGAAATCCGCGCCACCTAACTGTTGAAATCACTGCAAAGTGTTGCACTTGCGCAATTGCGGTTTTCGCCACGCTGTTCTAGACAGGCCAAATGACTGTGCGAAATAACAAAATGCGGTTTCTTGCTGCCTTCGCGGCCGTGTCGCTCGGGGGGTGCACCTCGATCTCGAGTAACTATAAGGGGGAAATCACGAAGCCGCGCACAACAAAGATTTATGTTTGTCACGGTTTCGACTGTTCCTACAAGACCGGCTACCGGATTACCGACGAAGACCGGAGCCGTTATAGCGAGATCATGGCGGAAGGCGCCGGTTCGCCGGAAAGCGAGCGCAATGCCATCCGGCACGCTGTCAGCTTCTTCGAAAACCGCTATTCGGATACCATTGGCATCCGCGACGCAGCCAAATCCGGTATTTCGCAGTCGCGGGAAAAAGGCCAGATGGACTGTATCGACGAATCGACCAATACGCGCTCCCTGCTTCTGTTTCTGGAAGAAAGCAATTTGCTGGCCTACCACAAGGTTGAATGGAATGTTT
>JAHEGF010000010.1 GCA_024645155.1 Phyllobacteriaceae bacterium
GTGGCGCGGCATCGCGGTAATGGTCATCGGCGATTCGCCCTGACCGTATATCTGGCAAAACCGTGGCCCCATAACGTCTACGGCCTCAACTATGTCGACCAGATACATTGGCCCGCCGCCATAGACGATCGTGCGAATACCGTCGCCCTTGTAACCGCTCGTTTTTGCGTGATCGACGAGGCGGCGTACCATGGTTGGCGCTGCAAACATGTGCGCACTGCCAAGGCGAGGGGCAAGGTCACAGATTTCGGCGGCGTCAAAGCCGCCTGATTTCGGTATGCAATGCCGTGCTCCGCGAAGGACATGCTGGAAGTTGTACAGCCCTGCACCATGGGAAATCGGCGCCGCGTAAAGTGCAGTGTCTTCGGGCAGGACGGTGTCGACATCAGTGAAATAGGCATAGGCCATCGCATGAATATTGCCGTTGGAGATCATCACGCCCTTCGGCTTGCCGGTCGTACCCGATGTGTAAAAGAGCCAGGCCATGTCATCTCGCCCGCGCGGTACCGGCCGGTCCATGATCTCACCGTCGCAATGGGCGGCAAAGGCCGGGCCTTCGATATCGATGACGTTGACACCCCTGGGCGGCAGGCAGGGTTCAAGCGCGCTGCGTTCCAAACCCGATGTGAACACGACACTTGCTTGTGAATCGGCGATGATCCACGCCGCTTCCCTTGCATGGAGCTTG
The DNA here is from genome assembly GCA_024645155.1 of Phyllobacteriaceae bacterium. Taxonomy (GTDB): domain Bacteria; phylum Pseudomonadota; class Alphaproteobacteria; order Rhizobiales; family Rhizobiaceae; genus JAHEGF01. The sequence continues at coordinate 689 of JAHEGF010000010.1, forward strand.
GCATTGATCGGAACCGCTGCGGCACCGCACCACAAAATGCCGTATAGTGCCTCGAGATACTGCGGCATATTCTTGGCAAATATCGCCACACGGTCGCCGGGCCGGATCGAAAACCGTTGCCTCAGGGCTTGGCCAAGGGCAGCCGCGTGGCGGGCAAATTCGCCGTAGTCGGCTTCGATTGCCGTCCCGCTCATCAGGGCGGGCCTGGTTCCGCTGGTTCGCGCTGTTCGGAATAGCCACTCGGCCAGGTTCATGGTGCCAACCCGCAATATCTAGACGTGCTGTCCGCCATTGATGTGAATCTCGCCGCCGGTCACGTAGGACGCCTGTTCGGAGCACAGGAAATAGATCGTTTCGGCGACCTCGAATGTTTGCCCGAGGCGGCGTAACGGGATCTGGTCGACCAGCTTCTCGGTTCCCGGAGACAGTATTGCGGTTTCGATTTCGCCCGGTGCGATGGCATTGACGCGTATGCCGTGCGGACCGAAGTCGGCCGCCATTTCGCGGGTCAGCGATGCCAGTGCCGCTTTGGACGTTGCATAGGCAGTGCCGGCAAAGGGATGGACACGGCCGCCGGCAATCGATGTAACGTTGACAATCGAACCTTTTACCGCCGCAAGTTCGGCAAACAGACCGCGCGCAAGCATGATCGGCGCCAGAAAATTCACCTGGAAAACATCGCGCCACACATCCATTGGCGTATTGATCGAATTCATTCGCCCACCGCCGTCGAGTTTCGGAGAAATCCCTGCATTGTTGACCAGGGCGTTCAATTGTCCTCCATTGGCCTGCAGACGATCGCGCATTTCCGAAATGGCGCCGCCGACATCGTCGGGATTGGAAAGATCGACCTGGATATGATCCTCCGGCCCGGCGGGCCACGGGCAGTCCTCGGCAAATGCATGCCTGGAACAGGTGATTACACGCCAGCCTTCCTTCGAGAAACGCTTGACGGTTGCATGGCCGATCCCCCGGCTTGCGCCGGTCAAAACCAGTGTTTTGCGTTCATCGCGTGTGGACATCACCTGTTCTCCCTGCCTCTATCTAGCCGAAGCTTCGCGACGTGGCGAGAGCGTTGAACGCGTCAATGAAAAACCATAGGGTCGCTGCGAGAGTTTACACAGGGAGTGCAAAATGACGGGTCATATTCTCGCCATCGATCAGGGGACCACTTCGAGCCGCGCGATCGTGTTCGACAGGAAAATGCGCATTGCCGGTGTCGGTCAAAAAGAGTTTGCCCAGCATTTCCCGGACTCCGGCTGGGTTGAGCATGATCCCGACGAAATCTGGAAGACCGTGTTGTCGACTTGCAAAACTGCCTTGCGCAAGGCCGGGGTCACGGCGGAAAAAATAGCCGCCATCGGTATTACAAATCAGCGCGAAACGATTGTCGTGTGGGACCGCAAAACCGGCAAATCGGTGCACAACGCGATTGTCTGGCAGGATCGGCGGACCGCTTCCCTGTGCCGCAAGCTCAAGAACCAGGGTCTGGAAACAACATTCAGCAGGAAAACCGGCCTGCTTCTGGATCCGTATTTTTCGGGCACCAAACTGTCCTGGCTGCTGTCAAGGGTCCCGGGTGCAAGGGCCAAGGCCAGACGCGGGGAATTGTTGTTTGGAACAATCGACACCTTCCTGATCTGGCGTCTGACCGGAGGCAGGTGCCACGTGACCGATGCAACCAATGCGTCACGGACATTGCTTTACAACATCGCTGACGGCGCCTGGGATGAGGATTTGTGCAAGATACTCGATATTCCGATGGCCATGCTGCCGGAGGTCAAGGATTGCGCGGCAAATTTCGGCTCCACCCGGAAGGAACTGCTTGGTGCCGAGATCCCCATTCTCGGAGTGGCAGGCGACCAGCAGGCGGCGACAATCGGACAGGCGTGTTTTTCGCCCGGAATGGTGAAATCGACATACGGCACCGGTTGCTTTGCACTGATTAATACCGGATCAGATATGGTCCGCTCCAAAAACCGGCTTTTGACCACCATCGCCTACCGGCTGAACGGCAGGACGACCTATGCGCTGGAAGGCTCCATTTTCGTTGCCGGCGCCGCCGTCCAGTGGCTGCGTGACGGGCTGGGGATCATCAAGTCCGCCGCCGAAACCGGCAAGCTGGCGGCAAGAGCCGATCCAAACCAGGACGTCTATCTGGTTCCGGCATTTGTCGGCCTTGGTGCGCCGTGGTGGGATGCCGAGGCACGCGGCACCATGGTTGGCATGACGCGCAACACGGGGCGCGCCGAATTTGCCAGGGCGGCGCTTGAGGCGGTGGCCTATCAAACATGCGATCTGGTAGCCGCCATGAACCGGGACTGGAAAGGCAGCGCCAGGACAGTGCTGCGTGTTGATGGCGGGATGGTTGCATCCGACTGGACAATGCAGCGGCTCGCCGATCTCCTTGATGCTCCCGTTGACCGCCCGACAATACTCGAAACAACGGCACTGGGTGCCGCCTGGCTTGCCGGTTCGAAAGCGGGCATCTGGCCTAACCGCAGCGCTTTCGCCAAGTCGTGGGCACTTGACCGGCGGTTCCGCCCGCAAATGGACGACAAGACCAGGAAGGCGAAACTGAAAGGCTGGAAAGGCGCTGTTTCGCGCACCTTGTCGGACAGATAGGCTCTAGCGGCCGAAAATGATGTCCAGAATTGTCGTCTTGTCGCGCTTTTGTGGGTTCACACCGACATCTGCCGGCGGAACCAGCCTTGTCGAACCGGTGATTTCGCCGCGATCGGGATTGTCGCCAGGCATATCCGGTTTCTGCGCGACATTTGCAGGTTGCCGGATCACGGTTCCCGGCAGGGGCGCCTTGGCAACACCATTATGGGCAGCAACCATGAATTCCCTCCAGGCCATCGCCGGCAGTGTGCCGCCGGTAACGTGGCGCATCGGTGTTCCGTCGTCATTTCCAAACCACACACCGGTTGTCAGATTGGCGGTGTAGCCGACAAACCAGGCATCGCGCGATTTTTGACTTGTGCCGGTCTTGCCCGCCGCAGGCCAGCCGAAATCGGCACGCCTTGCGGTTCCGTGCGTTATTGTTTCAGCCATCATCATGTTCATCATGCCGGCAATTTCGGAACGGACCACCTGCGGTGCGCCGCCATGGGGCCTATTGTAGAGAACCTTTCCCGAGGCCGTGGTAACGCGGCGAATGAAATGGACCGGGGGCCGGTAGCCCCCGTTTGCATAGGGTGTATAGGCGGTAGTCAGCTCAATAAGGGTGACCTCCGAGGTTCCAAGCGCAATCGAGGCATTGCGGTTCAGCTTTGAATCGATACCCATGCGGTGCGCTGTTTCGATCACCGCCCTGGCCCCGATCTCGTTGACCAGTCTTGCCGAAACCGAGTTGAGTGATTTGGCAAGTGCGGTCGTCAGCGTCACCGGTCCGTAATACTTGCCCTTGTAGTTTTCCGGTTTCCACTTGCCGATCCGCACGGGCGCATCCTGACGGATCGTGGCGGGGGACAGGCCGCTTTCGAGCGCTGCCTGGAACACGAACGGCTTGAACGCGGATCCCGGCTGGCGCAGCGCTTCGGATGCCCGGTCAAACTGGCTGTCTGCATAGTCGTGGCCGCCGACCATTGCCCGCACCGCGCCCGACCCGTCAATGGAAACCAGCGCGCCCTGGCTTACCCGCCCCTTCTCACGGTTCTCCTTGATCAAACGGCGAATCGATTTTTCCGCGACATGCTGCAAATCGAGGTCCACGGAGGTATCGACGATAATGTCCTCGCGCACGGCGCCGACAATGCCGGCAAGGTCGGCCATCACGCGGTCGGCGACGTAGTTTTCCGATCCCGTCCAGTAGGACGCGGCTTTTCTGGCCGGGGTGCTGATGGCAGCCGTCATCTCGCGGTCGCCAATCATGTTTTCCTCGCGCATTGCCGCAAGAACGATCTGCGCGCGCTCCTCCGCAGCCTTGTGGTCGCGCGCTGGCGACAATCGCGATGGCGCCTTCAAAAGCCCGGCCATCAAGGCGGCCTCCGAAAGCGCAAGGTCGCGCGCAGGTTTTCCAAAATAGCGCCGTGCCGCTGCCTGGGCGCCATAGGAACCGGAGCCGAAATAGACCCGGTTCAAATACATCTCGAGAATCTGGTCCTTGGTGTATTCGTGCTCGAGCCATAATGCGAGCAGGACTTCCTGTAACTTGCGCTCAATCGTCCGGTCCGGTTTCAGAAAAAGATTTTTTGCAAGCTGCTGCGTCAGTGTCGAACCACCCTGCACCCAGCGGAGCTGAACGGCATTGTGGACCATCGCCCGGGCCAGCCCGACGGGATCAATGCCGAAATGCTTGTGAAACCGCCTGTCTTCGATGGCAATGACGGCCAGCGGCAAATAGGGGGACATTTCATGCAGGCCGATCGCCTCGCCACCGGTCATGCCGCGATTGGCAATCAGTTTCCCGTCGATCGACACGATCTTCACGTTCGGCGGCCGGTCGGGAATGGCCCACGTGGTCGCCGATGGCATTTTTGCGCCGTACCATGCAACCATGCCGGTAGCGGCAATTCCGCCCCAAAGCGCCACGACCAGCGACCAATAAGTTATTGCTCCGAAAATGCCGAATGTGCCGCGCCGCTTGGCCTTTTTTGGCCGCGTGCGCCTGCGCTGCGCCGGCGGTTTGCCACCGCGCTTTTCAAACGCCGGTTCAATACGTTTTTTTGAACTTTTCCGTCTGGTCATCGGCAATTCCGGTATGTTTCATCAGCACTGCTCTCAGCGGTGCGTTATGAACCTAGGCTTGGCGGTTTAAGGCGGGGTTAAATATAAACTCCAATGCGGTAAAAACAGGTTTTGCGAAGCATTAACCCGTTTCACCTAAAGTATAGCCTCCGGAAAGAGGACAAACCGATGCCAACCGTCCATCGGATCGACTGGGTCGATCTGGCAAAAGGCATATGTATTATCTTTGTCGTCATGGTTCACTCGACACTCGGTGTTGAAAAAGCCATGGGCCAGGAAGGTTGGATGCATCAGCTTGTCGCTTTTGCGCGACCGTTCCGCATGCCTGATTTTTTCATGATTTCCGGGTTGTTCCTCGGATTGGTGATTGACCGTCCGATGACACGGTATGTTGACCGCAAGGTGATCCATTTTGCCTATTTTTACGCTTTGTGGCTGACGATCCAGTTTGTATTCAAGGCGCCCGGCATCGCGGCCGAACAGGGATGGAGCGCGGCGGTCGGTCTTTACCTGTGGTCCTATATCCAGCCCTTTGGCACACTGTGGTTCATCTATATCCTGCCCGTGTTTTTCCTGTTTACCAGGCTCGTGCGCACACTCCCGGTCTGGTTCGTGCTCATCTGGGCAATTGTCATGGAAGCACTGCCTTTCCATACCGGCTGGGTCTCGATTGACGAGTTTGCCGCCCGTTACGTATATTTCTTCATCGGTTACGCGTTTGCTGCAAATATTTTTACCATTGCAGCCTGGCTCCGCGAAAGACCGGTTGCCGCGCTGGCGCTTCTTGCCGCCTGGGCGCCATTGAACGCGGTCGCCGTGTTCACGCCGGCTCCTGCCTCGACTGCCTACCTGCTCCAGCCGGAAACCGGATTTTCGGGCGCAACTGGTGGCCTTTCGGAATTGCCGGGAATCTCTTTCATGCTCGGTCTCGCCGGAGCCCTTGCCATCGTCGGCGTTGCATCATTGCTCGTTCGGCTCCCATGGGCGAACTGGCTTTCATGGCTCGGCGCACACTCGATCGTTGTCTATCTCGCCTTCTTCCTGCCAATGGCCGTTACCCGTGTCGCCCTGGTCAAGACCGGTCTGATAGCCGACGTCGGAACCGTCTCGCTATTGGCCAATATCGCGGGCGTTGCCGGTCCGGTCGTCCTCTACGGCATGATTCAATGGACCGGCTATGGGCGGTTCCTGTTCACGCGCCCCGCCTGGTTGTCAATCGACCGGACGTCCAACGCGCAATCCGGACCCATTGCGCTCGCAAAATAGCACTGTTCAGCTGTGGGAAAATATGTCTTCCTCGCCCCAACCCATGAGATCGAGGCGGGACCTGGCAGGCAGAAACCGGAAACATTCCGCTGCCACCCTTGCCCGTCCCTCGCGATCCAGGCGCTTGTCGAGTACTTTTTTCAAGCGGTGCAGGTAAAGCACGTCAGATGCCGCATATTCCAGTTGGGCCTCGCTCAGATGTTCGGCAGCCCAGTCCGACGACTGTTGCTGTTTAGACAGTTGTACATCGAGAAGCTCGTTGCAGATGTCCTTCAGTCCGTGCCGATCGGTATAGGTGCGCGTAAGGCGTGATGCGATTTTCGTACAGTAGACAGGCGCTGCAAAGGTGCCGAATGCATGACCCAGTACCGCCACATCGAAACGGCCGAAATGAAACAGTTTCAAAATCTTGCGATTGCGCAGCAGGGTCTGGATATTGGGTGCGCGTTTCTGGCCCGGTTCGATTTGCACCACGTCGGCGGTGCCGTCGCCAGGCGACAATTGAATGACGCACAGGCGGTCACGAAGCGGATTGAGGCCGAGGGTCTCCGTATCGATTGCCACCGCGTCGACGTCGTAATGTCCAAGATCCGGCAGGTCGTTTCTGTGATGGCGTATGGTCACGGGCGGTATCCCTCCGGTATCTATTGTTGTGAAATCGCTGCAAGTATACGGGCCCATGATCGCTGGCCCTTGTGGAACGACGACAGTTCGTATTTCTCATTTGGCGAATGAATGCGGTCGTCTGCAAGTCCAAAACCGGCGAGCAGCGAATCCATCCCCAGCAGCGACTGAAAATCTCCGACAATCGGGATCGAACCACCCATCGCGATCATCACCGCAGGTTTTGGCCATTCGTCATTCAGCGCCTTGCGGGCGGTTTGCAGCAATGGCGAATCGTAGGGCAGCTGGATCGCAGGTGAACCGCCGTGATTGATGAACTCCACCGAACAGTCACCGGGGATCCGCTCTTTGACAAAGGCACGAAAACCGGCGCGAATCTTCTCGGGATCCTGACTGTGCACCAGCCGGAAAGAAACTTTTGCCGACGCCTGGGCAGGTATGACGGTCTTGAACCCGGTACCGGTATAGCCGCCGTGAATTCCGTTTACTTCCGCGGTCGGACGTGCCCAGGTCAATTCCAGTACCGAGCGACCCTTTTCTCCTGACGGCACCGACAGGCCGATTTCACCCAGCACTGATTGCGCCGTGCGCCCGAGGCCGTCCCATGTTGCAAGCACGTCCGGTGGCGTTTCCTCGACACCGTCATAAAAACCGGGGATCGTAATGCTCCCATCCGCGTCGTGCAGGTCCGCCAGCGCCTTGGCAAGGATATGGATCGGATTTGCGGCAACGCCGCCATAATAGCCCGAATGCAGGTCGCGGTTTGCCGCCTTGACGATGATTTCTTCCTCGGTCAGTCCACGCAGGCCAGCCGATATCGCAGGCGTCTGCCTGTCCCACATGTTGGTGTCGCACACCAGCGCAAAGTCGGCTTTCAATTCCCCGGCATTGGCTTCGAGGAATGGCTTGAGCGAAGGCGATCCGGTTTCTTCCTCTCCCTCAAACAGGATTGTCACACGACAGGGCAACGTGCCCAGCACGGCCTTGTATGCCCTGCAGGCTTCGACAAAGGTCATCAACTGGCCCTTGTCGTCACAAGCTCCGCGCGCGGCGATGACCTTGCGTCCGCCACCCATGTCGACAAGGCCGGGTTCAAACGGATCCGTTTCCCACAATTCGATCGGATCGACAGGCTGAACGTCGTAGTGGCCGTAAAACAGGACATGCGGGCCGTCGCCTTGATGATGGCCGACAACCATCGGGTGCCCACCGGTGTCGCGAACCGTGGCATCAAAACCGATCGATTGCAGGTCGGCCGCCAACCATTCGGCGGCCTTGCGGCAATCACTCTTGTAGCCCGGATCAGTCGAGATCGACTTGATGCGCAACAGCGCAAACAGGTTTTCAATGCTTTGGTCCAGGTTGCTGTCGATTTTCGACAGGACAGCATCAAGTTCCGGCATGGCACGTTCCTTCGATCGGCAGTTGTTACAATGAAGCTGTAGAGCAAATCATGGCTGTGCGGAAACCCCGGAAAAAGAAAAAGCCGCCGTGATGGAGGGGGAATCACGGCGGCCAGACTAAATTCGTGCGGTGGACAAAGAGGGGGATAGACCACCGCACTATCCGGTAAGGCGGGGGACGGGCCTATTTCCGGATTCGGCTATTTCTGCCGATGTTCATTATCTGGTAACCAAAATGCGGCGATTCAATGGTCGCCATATTAAGGTTTTGTAAAGATTCTGTGATTGGTGCGGCCCGCCCCGTCAATGACCGGCGGTGTGCTCAATGTTCCCCGCCGCAAGTTTCGATATGATGGACAGGCGCACCATACCAAGGTACCCATCTGCCATGAAAAAGGGTGATCATCTGTTTCTGGTCGACGGTTCGGGTTACATTTTCCGCGCCTATCATGCGCTGCCGCCGCTGACCCGCAAATCGGACCGGTTGCCGGTCGGTGCCGTTGCCGGATTCTGCAACATGTTGTGGAAGTTGCTGACCGAGGCCAGGGACACTTCGGTCGGCATCACGCCGACACATTTCGCCGTCATCTTCGACTATTCCTCCAAGACATTCCGCAACGAGCTTTTCCCCGAGTACAAGGCCAACCGTTCCGCGCCTCCCGAAGACCTGGTGCCACAGTTCGGGCTGATCCGGACAGCCACCGAGGCGTTCAACATTCCCTGCATCGAAATGGAAGGCTTCGAGGCAGATGACCTGATCGCCACCTACACGCGTGAGGCGACCGGGCGCGGCGCCGATGTCACGATCATCTCGTCCGACAAGGACCTCATGCAACTCGTCGGCCCGCAAGTGTGGATGTACGATACCATGAAGGACCGGCAGATTGCCGTTCCCGAAGTCATCGAGAAATGGGGCGTACCGCCGGAGAAAATGATCGACCTGCAGGCGCTCGCTGGCGATTCTGTTGATAATATCCCAGGTGTCCCCGGCATCGGCCCGAAAACAGCAGCCCAATTGCTCGAGGAATTCGGTGACCTTGAAACGCTGCTGGAGCGCGCCGGTGAGATCAAGCAGAACAAGCGGCGCGAAAACATCATTGCCCATGCGGACGATGCGCGCCTGTCGAAAACACTGGTGACACTGCGCGACGACGTTCCGGTAGCCGCAAAACCCGATGACTTCGTGCTAGAGCCGCCCAACGGCAGCAAACTCATCGCCTTTTTGAAGGCAATGGAATTCAGCACCCTGACCCGCCGTGTTGCCGAGGCGACCGATACGGATGCCGCTGCTGTCGAGGCCGATACCGTGGAGGTGGAGTGGGGTGCGGATGCGCGCGGCCCCGATCTCGACAAGGGCGATGCCGACGGGCCGGCAGCCGGAATCGACCCCGGGACCGGTGATGCAACGCCTCAGACGCTGGTCGCTGACCTGGCTGACGCGGCGGCAACGGCATCAATCGATCCGGATAGTTATCTTTGCATCCGCGACATCGACACGCTGAATGAATGGATCGCCGAGGCGTTTGCCAAGGGCCACGTCGCGTTTGACACCGAAACGACGTCGCTTGATCCGATGCAGGCTGAACTGGTTGGCGTTTCGCTGGCGTGCGAACCGGGCAGGGCGGCATACGTGCCTTTGGCCCATAAATCCGGTACCGGTGATCTGCTTGGTGGCGGACTGGTCGAAAACCAGGTTCCGGTCGCCGATGCTGTCGCCGCGCTTAAGCCGCTGCTTGAGGATGCATCGGTACTCAAGATCGCCCAGAACCTGAAATATGACTGGGTGATAATGGCGCGTCACGGCATTGATATCGCGCCTTTCGATGACACGATGCTGCTGTCCTACGCGACCGGCGCCGGGACCGGCGGTCATGGCATGGACGCACTTTCCGAACGCTGGCTCGGGCATACGCCGATCGCCTACAAGGACGTCGCGGGATCCGGCAAGAAGGCGGTCACATTTGACATGATCGAACTTGACAGTGCGACACGCTATGCCGCCGAGGATGCCGACGTGACGCTGCGCCTGTGGCAGGTGTTGAAGCCGCGCCTGGTCACCGGCCGTGTCGTTCCGGTCTACGAGCGCCTGGAGCGTCCGCTTGTCCCCGTGCTGGCGCGCATGGAAATGCGCGGCATTGCCGTCGATCGCCAGATACTCAGCCGCCTGTCGGGTGAATTTGCCCAGTCGGCAGCGGCGCTCGAGGCGGAAATCCACGATCTTGCCGGCGAGAATTTCAATATCGGCTCACCCAAGCAGCTTGGCGAGATCCTGTTTGGCAAAATGGATCTGCCCGGCGGTACAAAAACCAAGTCCGGCCAGTGGTCAACGTCGGCGCAGGTTCTCGAGGATCTGGCTGCAGAGGGTCACGAACTGCCGCGGCGCATTGTCGACTGGCGCCAGTTGACCAAGTTGAAATCGACCTACACGGACGCGTTGCCCGAATATATCAATCCGCATACCGGGCGCGTCCACACCTCCTATGCGCTCGCCGCAACGTCGACCGGGCGGTTGTCATCATCCGACCCCAACCTGCAGAACATTCCGGTCCGTACGCCGGAGGGCCGCAAGATCCGTACGGCGTTTGTCGCTGAAAAGGGCAATCTCTTGTTATCGGCTGACTACAGCCAGATTGAATTGCGTGTCCTTGCCCACGTTGCCGACATTCCGCAATTGAAAAAGGCCTTTGCCGACGGTGTTGACATTCATGCCATGACCGCATCGGAAATGTTTGGTGTGCCGGTTGAGGGAATGCCGCCGGAGGTTCGGCGCCGTGCCAAGGCGATCAATTTCGGCATCATATACGGAATTTCCGCATTCGGACTCGCCAATCAGTTGTCGATTCCGCGCGAGGAAGCCGGTGCCTATATCAAGCAGTATTTCGAACGCTTTCCCGGTATCCGCGATTACATGGATACGACCAAGGCCTTTGCCCGCGAGCACGGCTATGTCGAAACGATTTTTGGCCGCAAGGCGCATTATCCCGAAATCAAGGCTTCCAACCCGCAGGTCAGGGCATTCAATGAACGCGCGGCAATAAATGCGCCGATCCAGGGATCGGCCGCCGACATTATCCGACGTGCGATGATCCGCATGGAAAGCGCACTTGACGATGCGGGATTGTCGGCAAGGATGCTGCTTCAGGTTCATGACGAACTGGTCTTCGAGGTGCCTGAAGACGAAGTCGACAGGACGACATCGGTTGTCCGGGAAATCATGGAGAATGCCGCCATGCCGGCGCTCGACATGGCCGTTCCTTTGCATGTCGATGCCCGCGCGGCTGCCAACTGGGACGAGGCGCATTGATTTTGGAGTTCCTGCCGGCAACGGAAGCGGTCGTTTCCTTTGCTTTTACGTCCATGGTCATTGAGCTGACACCCGGGCCGAACATGACCTATCTGGCCATTGTCGCTGCCGGTGAGGGCCGCAATCGCGGCTATGTAACGGTTGCCGGTGTGGCGCTCGGCCTGGCACTTATCGGTCTGGCCGGCGCGCTTGGCGTTGCTGCTCTCATCGAGCGCTCGCCGACATTCTATGAAGTTCTGCGTTGGGCCGGCGTGGCCTTTCTTCTCTTTCTCGCGTGGGAGGGTTGGACCAAACCGGCAAGCGGCGTCGTAAACACCGTGACAGACGGCGCCATGCGTTACTTCATGCGCGGTTTTGTCACCAATGTGCTTAACCCCAAAGCCGCTGTTTTCTACATCGCCGTCCTGCCTGCCTTTGTCGATCCGGCAAAACCTGTTTTGGTGCAGACGCTGGCATTGACCGCCATCTACGTCATTGTCGCCACCGCGGTACATGCAGCCATTGTCGCCTTGGCCGGAGCCTTGGCGCCATTGCTCAATGACCCGCGCCGCGAACAGGTTGCGCGACGTTTCCTGTCAGCGGTGCTCGCAGGCGTGGCGTTGTGGTTTGCCTGGTCAACTGCCCGTTGACGGGTGATACCGGCGCGGCACCAGGCCTGAATGGAACCAGCTGACAAAACTCTCGATCGTGAAAACCGGCACCCCGGCGGCCTCCCGGATGTCGGCTGCGTAGGGCGTCATGTTTGTGCATTCCAGCACCAGCGCGCCAATATCGGGATTGTCGCTCACGAGTTGGCTGGCGGCGCCAATATTGTCGGCACGCGCCAGGGCGACATCCATTTCCGTTTCATTGTCGAGAATAGCGCGTGTGAATTCGCGGCCGCCTTCCGTGGTGCCAATCGGTGTACCCGGCGGCACACCGGCCTTTCGCAAGTGTTCCTCGGATAATGTTGATGCGCTGATCGTCAGTATTCCTGCCCGCTTTCCGGCAGGCATCAACCGGTTGACAAGCGCAACCTGCATCAGTGAGGAAGTGGCAACAGGGACCGGTAGCGAAGCGCAAAGCTCTTCCTGAAACAGCGACAGGAAGCCGCAATTCGTGGTTATCCCGTCAGCACCGTCCGCCACCAGTTCGCGCGCGGCATCCAGGAAAACATCCAGCAGCCCTTCTGCACGGTTGCGCACCACGAGGTCCGGCGAAGCCTTGCGTACTACCTTGTAGAGCACCGGAAACGGCCACGTCAGCGCATTGCCCATGTCGCCTGGAATGCGCGGGAAACGGGCGTCGAGCATCAGGATGCCTACTGCCGCTCCGTAGACGGGTTTCCCACCTTTTGCCTTCATGAGCCGCGCCCGGCAGTTTGGGCCGGTTGCGCAAACACATCCTCCGGCGCGGTTACATAAATATTGGAAAAGCCTTCGCGAACACAGGCAACGATCTGGTCCATGCGCTTGGTAATGTGCGCGCGCATGTGCATGACCGCCTTGTCTGCATCACGCGCCTGTATAGCATCCATGATCAACGTGTGCTCGTGCTTGGTTTTTTGCACGCGCTCCGCCATGTCGATCCAGCGTATGAAGCGGATGCGCTCATTGATGCGCTCCAGTTGCCTGGCTATTTCCCGGTTTCCCGACAATTTGGCAATTGCGGTATGAAACGCTTCGTCGCCCCGTGTCACATCGCGAATTGATTTGCCGGCATAGTTGCGGCTGTCGGCATACGGTCCTTCCCTGAGGCCCTGAAGATCGCTATCCGATGCCCTCGCGCATGCCCGCCTGACAGCAGCCTCTTCAACGATCATGCGCATTTCATAAAGATCGAAGACCGATGACGCATCAAGCCCGCGGCAGAAAAATCCCTTGCCCGGCTGGAATTCGATGAGCTGCTCGGCAACCAGGCGGTTGAGCGCTTCACGAAGTGGCGTCCGGCTGGCGTTCAGCTCGCGTGCCAGCGCAACCTCATTGATACGTTCGCCTGGCCGTATGCGAAAATCAATCGCCCGATCCTTCAACTGCCCGTAGAGAATTTCGACGCGCCCGCCGCTCATGATGTCACGCCTTCCAAAGTTAGACTTGAAGCATATTGACTCATCACGCCTGACAGAGGCAAGATGCATTCAAAATTGTATACAGTTCTGTGTTCACAGTAAAGCTCTGTTCGGACCGGTCGGCAGCAAGCGAGAAGGGAATGCACGCCATGAAGGCTGCTAGTGCCGTATTATCAAACGAGATGACCGGCGCCGAGGCTATGGTCCGGATGCTGCAGGCTTATGACGTCACCGACATGTTCGGCCTGTGCGGTGACACGACGCTGCCCTTCTACGACGCGCTTGCACGGCTGGACCATGGCATCAACCACATACTCACGCGCGATGAGCGCCATGCCGCCTACATGGCAGACGCCTACGCTCGCGTAACGGGAAAGCCCGGCGTCTGTGAAGGTCCCTCGGGTGGCGGAGCGACCTACATCCTGCCGGGTGTTGTCGAGGCCAATGACAGTTCGGTGCCGGTGCTTGCGGTAACCACCGACGTTGCCACCTCGTCGCGCGGCCGGTACCCGCTTACCGAACTCGACCAGGTGGCGCTTTTTCGTCCGCTGACAAAATGGAACGCCTCGCTTGACGATGCCGGCCGGCTTCCGGCGATGATGCGTACGGCATTTCGCGCAATGACAACGGGAAGGCCCGGCGCGGTGCATCTGGCACTTCCTTTCGACACCCAGAAAGCGCCTGTAAATCCTAGCGAAATTTGGGCCGATGAACGGCATTGTACCTACCCGGCAGAACGGACCGCTCCCGATCCGCAAGCCATAAGGGAAGCGGCCCGGTTGCTGGCAAGGGCGCGGTCGGCAATTGTCATTTGCGGTGGCGGGCCGGTGATCTCCGGCGCACAAGAGCCACTCCGAAAACTTGCCGGTCTACTCGACCTGCCGGTTGCAACGACGGTTTCCGGGCAGGGTTCGATAGCCGAAACCGATGACAATGCCGCTGGCGTGGTGGGTTCGAACGGCGGCGTGCCGTCGACACGGGCGCTGGTCGATTCCGCTGACCTGATCATGTTTGTCGGATGCCGTGCCGGGTCCGTAACGACGGAACGCTGGCGTTCGCCGCCTCCCGGCAGAACAATCATCCACATTGACTGCGATCCGATGGTCATCGGTGCCAACTATCCGACGGACGTGGCAATCTGCGCGGACGCCCGGCTGGCGCTGGAAGCGCTGTTGCTCGAAATGGGCCAGGAAGAACCGTTGCCGGGTAATGATGGCCGCAACAGGGCATCGGGCGCCTGGCAAGGCAAACTGAAAGATTTCAACCGGTTGGCGCAAAGCGCTGAAACGCCGATCCGGCCCGAGCGGGTCGTTGCGGCTTTACACGAACTGCTGGATCGCGACGCTATCATCTGTGCGGATCCCGGTACGCCGTGCCCCTATTTTTCCGCGCACTACCGCTGGCCGCTTGCCGGGCGCCATTTTATTTCAAACCGTGCACATGGTGCTCTCGGATATGCACTGGCAGCGGCGATGGGCGCCCATACCGGGCGGTCCGGTGTCAAGACGGTTGCGGTCATGGGGGACGGTTCGTTCGGGTTCTGTTGCGGCGAATATGAAACCATCACCAGATACGGGATGCCGATTACCTCGATCGTGTTCTCCAACGCATCCTACGGATGGATCAAGGCCGGACAGAATGCCGGTTTCGCCAGGCGTTTCTACAATGTCGATTTCAACCGCACAGACCATGCCTCCGTTGCCAGCGCCTTTGGCGTCAAGTCATGGCGTGTGGAAGACCCGGACAAGCTCTCAGAAGTATTGAAAAGTGCATTGGCTCACGACGGCCCGACACTCGTTGATATCATTGCCCAGCCATTGCATGAGGCATCAGCGCCGGTTTCGGAATGGATCGCATGAGCATGATCAACGAGATCGTCGAACAGTTGACAGTCCGGCATTGCCGGTTGCCGGTAAGAAGCCGGCGCGATCATGGTTCCGGCCTGGTCAGCGGATCGGTCGATGTGGTGATACTCGAGCTCCGGACCTCCGGCGGTATCACCGGTTGGGGCGAGGCATCTCCTTGGGCGGTTTTTACCGGAACAGCAGAGGCGGCGGCTGCCGCATTGCAGCGCTACATCGCGCCCGTCGTCCTCGGTCGCCATATCGCGGAAATTCCTGCCATCATGACGGATGCCGACAGGACGATTGCCGGGCACCCAGAGGCCAAGGCGGCGCTGGAAACAGCCCTTCTCGATGCTGTCGGCAAAGCGGCTGAACTCCCGGTCTGGGCTTTGCTGGGCGGGCGGCTGCGTTCGCAAATACCGCTCTCCGTCTCGCTTGCCGACCCGGAATTCGATGCCGATATCGATCTTGTGGCGAAGCTCAGAGCCGATGGAATTGGCATTGTGAAACTGAAAACCGGGACGAAGGAACATGCATTTGACGTGATGCGGCTGGAGCGGCTGCGCAAGGATTATCCCGGCCTCGATATCCGTGTCGACTACAATCAGGGCATGGAACCTGTCGATGCCCTACGCCGCCTGCGCGACATTGAGCTGTTTGACGTGACATTCATCGAACAGCCGGTATCCGGCGCTCATCTGGAAACCATGGCCATGCTGGCCGGCGCACTCGATACCCCGCTGCTTGCCGATGAAAGCGTGTTTTCGCCCAGCGACATGATGCGTGCCGCACAAGGCCGGATCTGCGATGCCGTTTCGGTCAAAATCATGAAAACCGGCGGTTTGCGCCGTGGCCTGGACGTGTCGGCGATTGCCGCATCAGCCGGAATTGCCGGATACGGGGGTGACATGTTTGAATCCGGCCTGGCCCATTTGGCGGGTACCCACATGATTGCCGCGGCACCCAATATCACGCTTGGCTGCGAATTCTACCAGTCCAGCTACTACCTTTCACACGACCTGCTGTCACAGCCGTTTCCGGTGAAAGACGGTTATGTAATTGTGCCCGAAGGTCCGGGGCTCGGAATCGACCCCGATGACGAAATGGTCAGGCAGATGACAGTGAGCGAACAAGTGATACAAAGATAATTTGTCAATAAAATATTGACAAATTATCGATTCAATGAAAGTCTTTGCGTGAATGGCACATGAGAGGCCAATGACTGGGATGGAAGCCAAAGCAACCACAAACGGAAATCACGCCGGCAGCGTGGTAATCATCGGAGCCGGTATCGTTGGTGTTTCCGCGGCCATTTGGCTGCAGCGCATGGGCTATGATGTCGTCCTGATCGACAAAACGGGTGTCGCGGAAGGCGCCAGCTTCGGCAATGGTGGCGTACTTGCCTCCTGCTCGATCATCCCGGTTGCCGTTCCCGGCTTGTTGTTCAAGGCGCCGATGATGCTCCTGGATCCCAACCAGCCGCTATTCCTCAAATGGTCCTATCTCCCAAGACTTGCACCGTGGCTGGTGCGGTTTTTGGCCAATGCCAATGTTGCGTCCGTGGAACGCCGTGCCGCTGCCCTTGTCAACATCATCGGTGACAGCCTCGCCGACCACCAGGCGCTTGCCGCCGGAACACCGGCCGAAAAGCGGATCGTTCCGTCCGATTACCTTTTCCTCTACAAGGATCGCGCCCACTACGAAGCTGATTCATTCGGATGGGCAATCCGCAACCGGCACGGCTTTGAATGGGAGGTTCTCGAAGGCAAGGCTTTTGCTTCCTATGATCCGGTTTTTGGTTCGGATATCGATTGTGCAGTCAGGCTTTCAGATCACGGCCGGATTTCGGATCCAGGTAAATATGTCCGGGAATTGGCGGATCATGTCGTCGCCAATGGCGGCAAGACAATTATTGCCGAAGTGACCGATGTGATCCGCGACAATGGCAAGGTGACAGGGGTTCGCGCCGGCGGAGAAACTATTGCCTGCGACACCGCGGTCCTCACCGCCGGCGCATGGTCTGGGCCGCTTGCCGCCAAGCTCGGCATATCCGTTCCGCTTGAAAGCGAACGCGGTTACCATGTCGAACTGTGGGAGCCGTCGGTGATGCCGCGGTCACCGGTAATGGTGGCGTCGGGAAAATTTGTTGCCACGCCGATGGAAGGCCGGTTGCGGCTCGCCGGCATCGTCGAATTTGGCGGGCTTGAAGCGCCGCCGTCACGGGCGCCGTTTGAATTGCTCTACAGGAATATCAGGGCCGCGATTCCCGGCATAAAATGGAAGGAAGCGAGCGAGTGGATGGGTCATCGCCCGTCGGTTGCCGATTCCATTCCGCTGATAGGCCAGGTGCCCGGTGTCGAGGGCGCCTATGTCGGTTTTGGACACGACCATATCGGGTTGACCGGGGGGCCTAGGACCGGCCACCTGCTTGCCCAACTCATTTCGGGGCGTACCCCGAATATCGACCTTGCACCCTATGCGCCTGGGCGCTTTCATTAGGGCGGAAGGCAAGTTACGATCCAAAATATCCAACGGGAGGAATAAAAAAATGAAACACTTCAAGACACTTCTCGCAGCAACGGCAATGACAGCTGTTGGCGCAGTCGCGGCACAGGCCGAAAAATGGGATATGCCGATGGCCTATGCGGCCACCAACTTCCATTCGGCCACCGGTGCCGAATTCGCAAAATGCGTGACCACCGGAACCGGGGGCGAAATTGAGATCGTTACGCATCCGTCCGGATCCCTGTTCAAGGGCGGCGAGATCAAGCGCGCCATCCAGACCGGGCAGGCGCCGATCGGCGAGCGTCTGTTGTCCGGCCACCAGAACGAGAATGCCCTGTTTGGCTTCGACTCGATTCCTTTCCTTGCAACCTCCTTCGACGATTCTGAGAAATTGTGGAAAGCCGCCAAGCCGAGCATGGAGAAGCTGCTTGATTCGCAGAATCTGGTCCTGCTCTATGCCGTTCCGTGGCCACCCCAGGGTCTGTACTTCAAGAAGGAAGTCAATTCTGTCGCCGACATGAAAGGCATCAAGTTCCGCTCCTACAACACCGCTACTGCCCGGCTTGCCGAACTGACCGGCATGCTGCCGGTACAGATTGAAGCGGCAGAAATTTCGCAGGCATTTGCAACCGGTGTGGCGGAATCGATGATTTCATCGGGCTCGACCGGTTATGACCGCAAGGTCTGGGAAAGCCTGACCCACTTTTACGAGGTTGATGCCTGGTTGCCGCGCAATTACGTCATGGTCAACAAGGGTGTCTGGGAAGGCACCAGCGACGCCAACAAGAACGTCATTCGCGGCTGCGCGGAACTCGCCGAGTATGCCGGCAACTGGCGCGCCAAGGAATATACTGGCTTCACGCTGCAGGGATTGCGTGACGGCGGCATGAAAGTGGGCCCGGCAGGCGAGGGTCTGGTCAACGAGCTCAAGGAAATAGGCAAGACCATGACTGCCGAATGGCTCGAAAGCGCAGGTGATGAGGGTAAAGCCGTCGTCGATTCATTCCGCGCCATGCAGTAACGGTAGCGTGTAGCCCGGCCGCCAAGCCGGACTGCACTTGCAATAGCCATCCGGCCACAGGGTTAACGGCCGGATGGCAATGTGCCGGGGAGGAGACAAGGGCCATGATATCCGCCGTTCGCCGCACGCTCGACCGCATCTACTTGATCGGTGGCGTCATCGCAGCCATGTTCCTGATCGGCATCCTTGTGCTGATCGTGTTGCAAATGCTTGCCCGCTGGTTTGGCGAGGTTTTTGCGGGAGCACCCGACTACGCCGGTTATTTCATGGCCGCTGCATCCTTCCTTGCCTTCGCCTATGCCCTTAATCATGGAGCCCATATCCGGGTGTCCATTGTTCTCAATGCACTGGGACGCTGGCGCCGTTTAGGCGAGATCTGGTGTTTTGCCATTGGCACTGCCCTATCCACCTACTTTGCCTACTATGCAATTAAGGCGACCTACTGGTCGCGCCTTTTGAACGATATCAGCCAGGGACAGGACGCCTTGCCGATATGGATTCCGCAATTGGCGATGGCGATCGGATCGGTTCTGCTTGCCATCTGTTTCTGGGACAATCTTGTGCGCCTGATTTTCACCGGGGCACACGGTATCCGTTCAAACGTCATCGACCAGAGCCACGGGGAATAACGACATGGAACAACTTGCTCCGATTGCGATCTTCCTCTTTGTTCTCTTCTTTCTGCTTGGCAGCGGAGTGTGGGTCGGTCTTGCCCTGTTGGGTGTCGCCTTTGTCGGAATGGAACTTTTCACCTCGCGCCCGCCCGGCGATGCGATGATCACGACGATATGGACGTCCTCGTCTTCCTGGACGCTGACAGCGTTGCCGCTGTTCATCTGGATGGGTGAAATTCTTTATCGAACCCGGCTGTCCGAGGACATGTTCCGCGGTTTGTCACCCTGGATGGCGCGTCTTCCAGGCGGGCTCGTGCACACCAATATCGTCGGCTGCACGGTGTTTGCGGCAGTTTCCGGCTCTTCGGCGGCAACGCTGACAACCGTTGGCAAGATGTCGATTCCCGAATTGCGAAAACGCGAGTATCCCGAAACGATGATCATTGGAACACTTGCCGGTGCGGCAACGCTCGGATTGATGATCCCGCCATCACTGACGCTTATCGTCTATGGTGTAACGATCAACGAATCCATTACGAAACTGTTCATCGCCGGTATTGTTCCGGGGCTTGTCCTGGCCGCCATGTTCATGGGCTATGTTGCGATATATTCTCGCGTCTCCAGCAAGTTCAAACCTGTCGAAGAGCCGCAGATGAGTTTTGCCGAAAAGGTGCGTAACTCCCGCTTCCTGCTGCCGGTCATCATGCTCATACTGCTGGTCATCGGCTCGATGTATCTCGGTTTTGCCACTGCAACCGAGGCTGCAGCTTTCGGCGTGCTCGGGTCACTGGCGCTGGCAGCCGGACAGGGTTCCCTGTCTTGGCAAACATTTTCCGAGAGCCTGATGGGCGCGACCCGGACGTCGGCAATGATTGCGTTCATACTAGCCGGCGCAGCATTCCTGTCGCTTTCGATGGGGTTCACCGGCCTGCCGCGAGGCCTTGCCGATTTCATCGCTTCGATGGAACTGTCACGCTTCGAACTGCTGATGGTGTTGCTTGTTTTCTATATCATTCTCGGCTGTTTTCTCGATGGCATATCATCGGTTGTTTTGACGATGGCTGTTGTTGAACCGATGATCCGGCAGGCCGGGATAGATCTGATCTGGTTCGGCATTTTCATCGTCGTGGTCATCGAAATGGCGCAGATCACGCCGCCGATCGGCTTCAACCTTTTTGTACTTCAGGGCATGACCGAACACGAGATGAATTTCATCGCCCGCGCGGCACTGCCGATGTTCGGCATCATGGTGCTGATGGTCTTTGTCCTGATCGCCTTCCCCGACCTCGCAACCTGGCTGCCGGAAAACATGCGCCCGGGTCCCGGAGGCGGCTAGTTCAGAAAATGCGGTGCCATTTGTGAAAATGCTGCAAACGGCCCTTGCCGCGATAGCCTCCAAAGCGCGCATCGTGCTGCCCCTGGGCCTGGCCGCCGGTGTGGTCGCACCGACACTTGCTTCGGTGCTGAAACCATATATCGGCCCGATGATCGTTATCCTGCTGTTTCTTGCCAGCCTGCGTATCGGCCCGCGCGCGGCGCTCGGTGCCCTGGCGGATTTGCGCACCACCCTGGCGGCCGTAATCGCATTTCAACTCGTTGTACCACTGGTGTTTGTCGTACTCGTTCATCTGGGTGGTTGGTCTGGCGCTGCGGTTGCCGCATTGGTTCTGATGATGGCCGCTTCACCGATCTCGGGCACCCCCAGCCTGACGATAATGATGGCGCATGATCCGGCGCCCGCCTTGCGGCTTCTGATATTGGGAACGGCCATGTTGCCGCTGACCGCCTTTGTCGTGTTCTGGTCGGCCCCGGGCTTTGGAGATACCGGAACCCTCATCATGGCATCGCTGCGCCTGCTGGTCCTGATTGCATTGGCCTGCGCGACAGCCTTTCTCATACGCGGATTCTGGCTGAAAACACTTGGTCCGGTGGCGCTAACCAATATTGATGGACTGTCTGCGCTGGTCATGGCGGTCGTCGTCGTCGGTCTGATGTCGGCGGTTGGCGGTGCGTTAATTGATAGCCCGCTCCAGGTTGCAAAGATGCTCGCGCTTGCATTCGCGGCCAATTTCGGACTGCAGATCGCCGCAGCTTTCATTCTGGCAAAGCGCGGCGGCAGCCAGTACGACCTTGCAAGCCTTGGCGTCAGTGCCGGCAACCGCAATTGCGCGCTGTTCCTGACGGCACTGCCGGCTGCGGTCACCGACCCGCTGCTGTTGTTCATCGGCTGCTACCAGATTCCGATGTACCTGACGCCGATGCTGTTGACGCGGCTCTATGACCGCTTGTCGCGCAAATAAAAAGGGGCGGTTTCCCGCCCCTTCAAGTTTCACAAATATAGCAAAGGACTGAAAACTAGTTCAGTGCCTTGTCCGTGATCATGGAAGTCCAGGCGCCTTCCGGCTCCTTGGTGATCACCGGATCGGATCCGCCCTTCAAAAGGGTCTGAACCGTGCGGTTGTAATCGGCCTCGTCAAGCGCACCGTTAGAACCTGCAGTCAGCTTGGCGATTTCGCCCATCATGCGCTTCTGGTGCTTTTCGGTCTGCGCCCCGGAAGCATCGTTGTCGAGCACGATTTCAGCTGCGGCGTCGGGGTTTTCCTCGGCCCATTTCCAGCCTTTCATTGAGGCGCGGACAAAGCGGACCATCTTGTCGACAAATGCCGGGTCCTTGAGACTGTCCTCAAGAACATAGATTCCGTCTTCCAGAGTTGCGACACCCTCATCCTCATATTTGAATGTGATCAAATCATCCGCCGAAAGACCGGCATCGATAATCTGCCAATATTCGTTATAGGTCATGGTCGAGACACAGTCGGCCTGTTTCTGCAGGATCGGATCAACGTTGAAGCCCTGTTTCAAGACAGTGACGCCATCTGCTCCGCCTTCAGTAGAAAGGCCAAGCTGGCTCATCCACGACAAAAACGGATACTCGTTGCCGAAGAACCATACGCCAAGTGTCTTTCCCTTGAAGTCCGCCGGAGACGTGATGCCGCTGTCCTTGCGGCAGGTCAGCATCATGCCGGAACTCTTGAACGGCTGGGCAATGTTGACAAGCGCCACGCCCTTTTCGCGCGTCGCAAGTGCCGAAGGCATCCAGTCAAGCACGACGTCGGCGCCGCCACCGGCGATAACCTGCGGAGGAGCGATGTCGGGCCCGCCAGGCTTGATTTCGACATCGAGGCCTTCTTCGTCGTAAAATCCCTTGTCCTTGGCCACGTAATAGCCGGCAAACTGCGCCTGCGTGACCCATTTGAGCTGCAGCGTCACCTTGTCTGCTGCAAGTGAGGCCTGCGCCGCTGCCAATGACAGCGCGCCAGCCAGTAATGATACGGCAAGTTTCTTCATATCGTTTTATTCTCCCGTGTAATGTCTATCCACCACGGACAGACGGATGCCAGAAAGTGACGGCCCTTTCGATAAGGGTCACCACACCATAAAAGACGGAGCCGCTGAGGGCCGCAACGGCTATTTCCGCCCAAACCATGTCGACATTCATGCGCCCGACTTCAGTCGATATCCGGAACCCCATGCCGACAATCGGAGTACCGAAGAATTCAGCCACGATTGCACCGATCAGCGCAAGAGTGGAATTGATTTTCAATGCATTGAATATGAAAGGGGATGCCGCCGGCAACCTGAGTTTGTAGAGCGTCTGCCAGTATCCGGCTGCGTAGGTGCGCATCAGGTCGCGCTCCATCGAGCCGCTGGCGGCAAGTCCCTGCACCGTGTTCACCAGCATCGGAAAGAAGGTCATGATAATCACCACAGCCGCTTTGGATTGCCAGTCAAATCCGAACCACATCACCATTATCGGTGCGATGCCGATGATCGGCAGGGCGGAGACGAAATTTCCAAGTGGCAGCAGCCCGCGTTGCAGGAACGGTGAGCGGTCGATCAGGATCGCGACAATGAACCCGAGGCCGCAACCGGCGGCATAACCGACGATGACAGCTTTCAGGAATGTCTGACGGAAGTCTGCGGCAAGGATAGGCAGTGAATTAATGATCCGGGCCCATATCATCGACGGCGGTGGCAACAGCACGGTTGGAACGTGAAAACCGCGCGTTATTCCTTCCCACAAAACCAGCAGGCTGACGCCGAACAGGAATGGCACCGCAAGTCCGATGGCACGGGCCCCCGCGACACCGGCAGGTTTCAGGCGCACCAGCCATTCATTGATCGCCCAGGCTGATAGCCAGAAGACAACAGCACCGATGACAAGCGTCGTGTTCATGCCGCCATCCCCATGCGTTTCAGAACCATGCGATGGGCAATGCCGACAATCATGACGAGTCCGGCAGCAAGGGCTGCGGCTGCAAACAGCGCCGACCAGATCTGGATGGTCTGGCCATAATAGGAGCCGGCGAGCAGGCGTGCGCCTAGCCCGGCAACAGCCCCTGTCGGCAGTTCACCGACGATGGCGCCAACCAGGCTGATCGCCACGGCCACTTTCATTGAAGTAAACAGGTAGGGCATCGCGGACGGCCAGCGCAGCTTGCGGAATATCTGCCAGCGGCTGGCAGAATAGGTGTGCATCAGGTCGAGCTGGATGGCTTCGGGCGACCGTAGCCCTTTCACCATTCCGACGACGATCGGGAAGAACGACAGGTAAGTCGAGATCAGGGCTTTCGGCAGCAAGCCGGACAGGCCGACAGCGTTGAGCACCACTATGATCATCGGCGCAATCGCCAGGATGGGTATGGTTTGCGAAGCCACGACCCACGGCATGACGCTGGCGCTCATGGCCCTGGAATGAATGATGCCGACCGCTATCAGGATACCGAACAGTGTGCCTATGACGAAACCCAGCAGTGTCGCCGACAGCGTTATCCAGCCGTGATAGACAAGACTGCGTTTCGAGGTGATGTTCTTGTTGACTGTGGTGTCCCACAACTCGGCAATGACCTGATGCGGTGCAGGCAGCACCGGACGCTCCTGCGCCATGGTGTTCGCGATCAGCTGGCTGGTGGTGATGGTTGTTCCCGCGCGCCCGGCCTGGTCGCGCTCCCACGGCGCGTTGAGAACAACAACGAAACCATACCACAGCACCATTATGGCCGCGATGACGACCAGAACCGGCCCAGTGTTGCCATACCAGAGGCGATGCGTCACGCTCATCGGCTACCCCTCATAGGCATGGCCGGCTCTGAGGCCCTCGCGAACGCGGTGGGCGATCTCGAGGAATTTGGGCGATTCACGGATATCGAGCGGACGCTTTTCCGGCAAGGTCGAGTCGATGATGTCGGCAACGCGGCCCGGCCGCGGGCTCATCACCACGATCTTGGTCGACAGGTAGACCGCCTCGGGAATGGAATGGGTGACAAAGCAGATCGTCTTGTTGGTCTGCGCCCAAAGCTTCAGGAGTTGCTCGTTGAGGTGGTCGCGGACGATCTCGTCGAGCGCACCAAAGGGTTCATCCATCAGCAGCAGGTCAGCGTCGAAGGCAAGCGCGCGGGCAATCGAGGCGCGCTGCTGCATGCCTCCTGACAACTGCCATGGATACTTCTTGCCGAAACCTTCAAGGTCAACCAGTTCAAGGACACGATCAATACGTTGCTTTTGCTCGGCATTCGACGCACCCATGATCTCAAGCGGAAGCGCGACGTTCTTTTCAACAGTGCGCCACGGATAAAGTGCCGCCGCCTGGAATACATAGCCATAGGCGCGTTTGCGGCGCGCTTCCTCCGGCGTCATGCCATTGACGGAAATGGTTCCGGCTGTCGGATGCTCGAGATCGGCGATGACACGCAGGAACGTTGTCTTGCCGCAACCGGACGGCCCGATGAAGGAGACGAATTCACCCTTTCCGATTTCGAGATCGATATCCTTAAGCGCACGTACCGGCCCGTCATTGGTCTCAAATGTCAAAGACAGGTTGGAAGCGGAGATGACCGCGCCCGATGATGAATTGGCTTTTGCCATCAATTGCCCTTACACTCCGCTCGCCGGAATGCCGCTGCGTTCGACCTTGCGCGGGGCCACCAGTTCTTTCCACGATGACAACGCCTTGTTGACCGCCATGTTGGGTTCGCGCGCGACAAATTCACCGTGGCCCGGATGCATGTCGAGCTTGTTGCCGTCAACCACCAGCCGCCCGCGGGTCAGCACGTAGCGCGGCAGGCCCTGAACCTTCTTGCCTTCAAAAACGTTGTAGTCGATTGCCGACTGCTGTTTCTTGGCGGAGATTGTTTTCTTTTTCGTCGGGTCCCAGACAACAATGTCAGCATCCGCGCCCTCAACAATTGCACCTTTCCGGGGGTACATGTTGAGGATCTTGGCAATGTTCGTCGAGGTCACTGCAACAAACTCGTTCATCGTCAGCCGCCCGGTGTTGACACCGTTGGTCCACAACAGGGGCATGCGATCTTCCAACCCGCCGGTTCCGTTGGGGATCTTGGTGAAATCGCCGACGCCGGTGCGCTTCTGTTCGGTGGTAAAGGCGCAATGATCCGTCGCAACCACCTGCAGTGATCCCGCCTGCAACCCGGCCCAAAGCGAATCCTGGTGCAGCTTGTTGCGGAACGGCGGGCTCATCACGCGCCTGGCCGCATGGTCCCAGTCCTTGTTGGCATATTCGCTCTCGTCGAGGATCAGATGCTGGATCAGCGGTTCGCCAAAGACACGCATGCCCTTCTGGCGCGCCCGGCGGATCGCCTCGTGCGCCTGTTCGCAAGACGTATGTACGACGTAAAGCGGCACGCCCGCCATGTCGGCGATCATGATCGCCCGGTTGGTCGCCTCACCTTCGACCTGCGGCGGGCGCGAATAGGCGTGTGCCTCGGGACCGTCATTGCCTTCGGCGAGCAGTTTGGCCTGCAGCGAAGCAACGACGTCGCCGTTTTCTGCATGCACC
>JAHEGF010000159.1 GCA_024645155.1 Phyllobacteriaceae bacterium
CGTTATTTGGTCCCCGGATTATGTGACGCCCACATGCATGTTGAAAGCGGCATGGTGACGGTGACCGAATTTTGCCGCGCCGTGATCCCCCATGGCACGACCTCGATGTTCATTGATCCCCACGAGATAGCCAATGTGCTTGGACTGGACGGTGTCCGCCTGATGCATGATGAGGCGATGGCCCAGCCCATCAACGTTTATGTCCAGATGCCGTCCTGTGTACCGTCCGCACCGGGACTGGAACATGCCGGAGCGACTCTTGGCGCCAAAGATGTCGCAGAAGCGATGGCTTGGCCGAATATCATTGGCCTCGGTGAAGTCATGAATTTCCCCGGCGTTGCAGGCAACGATGCGACGATGCGGGGCGAGATTGCTGCCACGGTTGCCGCCGGGCGAACTGTTGGGGGCCACTACGCATCACCGGACCTCGGTGCACCTTTTCATGGTTATGTCGCCGGTGGTCCCGAGGACGACCACGAGGGAACGCGTGTCGAAGATGCTATCGAGCGGGTCCGGCGTGGCATGCGTGCGATGCTGCGCCTTGGCAGCGCCTGGTATGACGTTGCAACGCAGATCAAGGCGGTTACGGAACGTGGCATCGATCCGCGCAATTTCATCCTTTGCACCGACGACAGCCACTCGGGAACGTTGGTCAATGAAGGGCACATGAACCGCGTGGTCCGCCATGCCATTGGCCAGGGCCTGGCACCGGTAACCGCCATCCAGATGGCAACGCTGAATACTGCACAGCATTTTCGCCTCGAGCGGGAACTCGGATCGATCGCGCCAGGCCGACTGGCCGATTTTCTGGTTGTTTCCGATTTGCCGACTCTGGCGATTGACGCGGTTTACGGGCGTGGCCGGGAACTGGCAAAGGGCGGAAGGCTGACTGCTGACCTGCCGGCCTACAAGTATCCGGCTTCCGCCCGGAATACTGTCAAGCTTGGAAAAACATTAACGGCTGCCGACTTCGACATCCCGGCGCCGGCAGACGCGAAAAAAGTACGTGCGCGCATCATCGGTGTCATCGAAAACCAGGCCCCGACCCGTGCCTTGGAAGCCGACCTCGGCGTCGAAGGCGGTATTGTATCCATGGATCGCCGCAACGACATCTGCCAGATCGCGCTGGTCGAGCGCCATCGCGGGACGGGCGGCGTGACCAACGGTTTCGTATCGGGTTTTGGCTATACCCGCGACTGCGCCATGGCTTCAACAGTTGCCCATGACAGTCATCACATGATCGTCGTCGGCACCAACAAGGCTGACATGGCGATGGCCGCAAACCGTCTCGGCGAGCTTGGCGGCGGCGTCATCATGATTTCCAAGGGCAGGGAACTGGCTTTGGTCGAGATGCCGATTGCTGGTCTGATGTCTGACGAACGCGCGGAAAAAGTAGCGGCAAAGGCCGACAAGCTTAACGCGGCTATGCGAGATATGGGATGCACGCTGAATAACGCCTACATGCAGCATTCATTGCTGGCGCTCGTCGTGATTCCGGAATTGCGCATTTCCGATATAGGCATTATCGATGTCACCAAATTCGAAAAGGTCGACCTTTTTATCTGACTCTTCAATTGCAGGACGGGAGTTCCGCTCTCTGATCCAGCCACATGACGATCGGAGTAGCTCATGGCTGGTATCGCCGTTCTTGCTGTTGCCTATGTGCTGTCGCAATTCTACCGCTCGTTTCTGGCGGTTTTGACACCCAATCTTGTCGCCGACCTGGACGCTACCAATGCCGGTCTCTCGCAGGCTTCGGGCGCCTGGTTCGCCGCCTTTGCACTGATGCAGTTCGCGGTCGGAGTCGGGCTTGACCGCTATGGTCCACGCCGCACGGCCTCGGTTTTGTTGTTTATCGGCGGAGGCGGCGGTGCACTGATTTTTGCTTTGGCTACGGCACCATGGATGGTCACGCTCGCCATGGTGCTGATCGGCATCGGCTGCTCGCCGGTACTGATGGCATCCTTTTACATATTCGCCCGCACCTTCAATGCCGCACGTTTTGCAGTGCTTGCCTCCTGGTTTGTCGGTGTGGGCACCGCCGGCAACGTGATCGGTGCTTCGCCGCTGGCAGCCGCTGCCGATGCGCTGGGCTGGCGTGAGGTCCTGTTCCTGTTGGCAGGGTTTACCGCGTTCGTTGCTGTCGCGATCTTCTTTGTGGTCCGTGATCCAAAGCGCGTTACCGGCGACCGGGAAATCGATAGCGGGTTTGCCGGTTTCGCTGAATTGTTCAAGATCCGCGCCTTGTGGTTCATCATTCCGATTACGGCCATCAACTATGCCCCGGCCGCCGGTATACGCGGCTTGTGGTCCGGACCATATCTGACCGATATGTTCGGTGCCGACGGCCTACTGATCGGACAGGTCACGCTGTTCATGGCGCTTGCCATGGTTGCCGGTAGCTTTGTCTACGGGCCGTTGGACACCATCTTCAATAGCCGCAAATGGGTGGCCGTCATCGGCAACTGCATCTCCGTTTCTGTATTCGCAGCCCTGTTTCTCAATCCGACGGCGAGTATTGCATTTGCAACGGCCGCCTTTGTCATCATCGGCCTGGCCGGCACAAGCTATGGTGTTCTGATGGCTCACGCCCGCTCGTTTGTCCCGGCGCATCTGACCGGCCGTGGCGTGACGCTGATGAACTTCTTTTCAATCGGCGGCGTCGGCCTGATGCAGTTCCTCACCGGTGGCATTGTTACCGAACAGGCTGTCGAGGTCAGCGCAGTTAGCGCCTATGGCAACCTGTTCTTGTTTTACGGTTTGGTACTCGCAACCACGGTTGTTATCTATCTATTTAGCACCGACACAAAACCTAATAGCATCAGATAGTTATAGGTATTTCTTGAGCCATGTAAGAATCTTGGCTGCAAGCGGATCGGTGTTTGAAGGCGAAAGAACATCCCCGGCAATCACATGATTGTTCGGGTCTTCTGATTCCGTCACGACAATGGATTCTGCAGGTCCGCCCCACCGCGCCATCATCTCTTTGGTTACATTCGCATCGACCACCGTATCGCCTTGCGAATACACAAACAGTACCGGAATGTTCAGTTTTTCAACGGCGGTTTCGCGGGCAAGCTTGGTTTGGGCCGCCATTTGCAATCCCGATTTCGTCGGATAGGTGGTAGTCCAGTACTTGCCGTGTTTTTCGTTTTGCGGCGTAAACGAACGTATCTCGCCTTCGGCCAGTTCGGCGATCCTTTCGGCCCATGGGCCCGTTGCCAGGGCCGCGAGCGGATGGCGGAAAGCATAATTGGGCGAAAACAGGACCATAGCGGCGATGTGTTTTGCAAGGTCCGGATCGGATGCGCCATAGGTTGCAAGGCCGCTGCCGGTCGACGTGGCGATAACGACAGTTTTTTCACCGATCATGTGCCCGATGGCGACCGCCTCGGCGAAATCGTTGATCCAGTCATTGACACTTGCCTCGGCCAGTGCCGAACCGTCACGGCCGTGCCCGGCAAGCCGCGTGAAAAACAGGTTGGCGCCCAACGAGGCGGCCACCTTGTCGGGCAGCGGGCGGATTTCTTCCTTCGAGGCAGAGAACCCGTGAATATAGACGATCGACACCGGCGTTTTGGCGCGTGATAGCGGATAGGCCCAAACGATTTCCTTTTGCAGATTGTCGTGAATGCCCGCGATGGATTTCTCGGCCGCTGCCAGGTACGCGGCCGGATCAACGCCGATCTGCGCGGCGTTAAAACGCACAGACGTATCCACAGCGACACGCGGGCCCGAGAGATAGGCACCGGCCACGACGGCGAGCAGCGTCAGCAGACCTACAAGGGTTTTCTTCATGATACCTGTCACCAGATCGAGGTCAGTATTTTATCGGCCGCTTCTTCCAGCCCATGAAACGGTTCATTATTGCGAAATAGAGCGGATAGGGAAGGATGTTCACCAGTTTCAGCCACCAAGTAAAGCGCCGCGGAAACGTGACCTCGAACCCGCCCGTCCTCAGCCCTTCTACGATCCGCCGTGATGCTTGTTCTACCGGCATCAAGGCGGGCATCGGGAACTTGTTGCCCTTGGTAAGCGGCGTGTCGACGAACCCCGGTGTGATGATTTGGGTGCGGATGTTCATCTTGTCGAAATCAAACTTCAGCGATTCGGCCATGTTGATGACCGCCGCCTTTGAAGCTCCGTAGGCTGACGCCAGCGGCAATCCTCCATAGCCTGAGACCGAAGATACAAACGCAATCTGTCCCCGTCCGCGCGTTTTCATATGATCGACAGCAGCAACACACCCGTTGATCATGCCGAAAACATTGATTTCATAGGTCTTTACGAAATTCCCGGTTTCGAGCCGTTCGCCGCGCGTCGGAAAATAGTTGCCAGCATTGAAGATGGCCAGCACAATCGGCCCCGCCTGTTTTTCAATCGCACCTGCGCAAGCGCGCATCTCGTGTTCATTGGTAACATCGCCGCGAAAGGGTACGATCCGTCCTTTCAGGTTTTTGGATTCGGCAGCAAGTGACTGTAGCTTGTCGATGCTGCGGGCGGTCGCCGCGACGGTGTAGCCGTCACGCGCCAGATCGAGTGCAAGCGCGCGTCCGATGCCGGAACTTGCACCGGTGATCCAGACAACGCCATCTTCGGGCTTCGCTCGATACAATGTCATCTGACACCATTGGAGATACAACTGTGGCAGCGGCATGGCCGCCCGTGAAGACAGCGGCTTCAGCAGGTAAAAACACCCGTCGCCGCCACTGTTTCGTATAATCGTCTTGAATCGTTGTTCCAAGGCTTTTAGGTCTTGAACAGACCAATGTGACTTATCGAGCGCGACAGGACCAGCGTATGTACCAGTCAATAATTGACATGATCGGCAATACACCACTTATCAGATTGCGGCGCGCGTCCGACGAGACCGGTTGTGAAATCTATGGCAAAGCGGAATTTCTGAATCCGGGCCAGTCGGTCAAGGACCGTGCCGCGCTTTACATCATTCGCGATGCCGAACGGACGGGCAAACTTAACCCCGGCGGCCTTATCGTCGAGGGAACCGCAGGCAATACGGGGATTGGACTGACGGTCGTTGCCAACGCGCTCGGCTATCGGACCGTCATTGTCATTCCCGATACCCAAAGCGAGGAAAAAAAGGATGCGCTACGCCTTGTCGGGGCTGAACTCGTGCAGGTGCCGGCGGTACCCTATCGCAACCCGAACAATTACGTAAAATTATCCGGACGCCTGGCCGAACGGCTTGCGGCCACCGATCCCAATGGCGCCATTTGGGCGAACCAGTTTGACAATGTCGCAAACCGTCAGGCCCATGTTGAAACCACGGCCGTCGAAATATGGGAGCAGACCGGCGGCAAGGTCGACGGGTTCGTTTGCGCTGTCGGATCGGGTGGAACGCTGGCCGGCGTTTCGCAGGGGTTAAAACAGCGTAGTGGCGATATCAAGGTCGCCCTTTCCGATCCGCATGGCTCTGCCCTGCACAATTTCTACGCCCATGGCGAGTTGAAAGCCGAGGGCGGTTCGGTAACCGAAGGCATCGGCCAGGGCAGAGTGACCGCCAATCTGGAAGGATTCACCCCTGATTTCTCGTATTCGATACCCGATGCAGAAGCCCTGCCCATCGTTTTTGACCTGATCCGCGAAGAAGGCCTTGTTCTCGGCGGTTCAAGCGGCATCAATGTTGCCGGCGCAATCCGGCTGGCGCGTGATCTTGGCCCGGGCCACACCATCGTAACGCTCTTATGCGACTATGGAAACAGGTACCAGTCGAAGATCTTCAATCCGGAGTTCTTGCGGGAGAAAAAACTGCCGGTCCCCGAATGGATGGAAATGCAAAGCACCATCGACATCCCGTTTGAGGATGCTGGAATATGAGCGCGCGCACACTGGCCTTGTTCCGGGAGGATGCCTATCTGGCAAAAGCCGGTGCTAAGGTTATCGGCATCAACGATCGCGGCGGCATTCTTCTTGATCGCACGGTGTTTTATGCAACCTCTGGCGGTCAGCCAGGCGATACCGGCTCGCTTTTGCGCACCAATGGTGATGCCATAGCGATAGCCGCAACCGTGTGCGGCCAGACCAAGGATGAAATCATTCACGTCCCCGCCAATGGAAGCGAAATGCCGGAAATCGGTGAAACCGTGGAACTTGTCATTGATTGGGAACGGCGTTGCAATCTTATGCGCATGCATACTGCTTGCCACCTGCTGACGGTTGTCTGTCCATATCCGATTACCGGTGCGTCGGTCGGCGAAGCTGAAAGCCGCGTTGACTTCGACCTTCCCGAAGCTGCGATGACCAAGGAAGAGGTCAGTGCCGGATTGATGGAACTGGTCACAGCCGATCATCCCGTATTCACCAAGCTCATAAGCGAGGCGGAGCTTGGGGCAAATCCGGGATTGGTAAAATCCAAGAATGTGCGCCCTCCGGCAGGCGCCGGCCAGATCAGGCTTGTATGTATTGGTGACGACGCCGGAATTGACAGCCAACCCTGTGGTGGAACCCATGTCCGTTCGACGGCTGAAGTTGGCGAAATCCATATCGGCAAGATTGAGAAGAAGGGTCGCGAAAACCGGCGCTTCCGCATACGCTTTGGAACGCAACCTGCGTAGACAGGATACCGTTATGAGTGAACAAAACCGCTACACCGTCTCGGCCGACTGGCTGCAGCAGCACCTCGGTGATCCGGGCCTGTCGATCGTCGATGCATCCTGGTACCTGCCGGCGCAAAACCGTGATGCCCGCGCCGAATATGACGAGGCCCATATCCCGGGCGCCGTTTTTTTCGATCACGATTCCGTCGTCGATCCGTCCTCCGAACTTCCCCACGCGTTGCCGTCTCCGGGCCTGTTTGAGCAATTCGCCAGTTCGATGGGCATTGCCCACGCCGACACGATTGTCGTCTATGACGGCCCGGGCATGTTCACCGCACCACGCGTATGGTGGATGTTCCGCACCATGGGTGCGAGAAACGTATTTGTCCTCGACGGCGGTTTCGACCGCTGGAAGGAAGACGGACGGCCGGTCAGCAGCCGGAAGGAACCGATTGCCTCATGTGCCTTCATCCCCGATTTCAACAAGTCGGGTGTGGTTTCCTTCAGCGACATGCAGCGCATAGTAGCTGAGGGCAGTGCGCAGATTGCCGATGCGCGCAGTGCCGGCAGGTTTACGGGCCAGGAGCCCGAACCGCGCGCCGGTCTGCGCTCGGGTCACATGCCCGGAGCATGCAATGTACCGGTGTTTTCACTATCGGATAACGGATTTTTGAAATCTCCGGAAGAATTGAAAGCGGTTTTTCGGCAAGCTGGCATCGATTTGAACCGGCCTGTTGTAACCACCTGCGGGTCGGGTGTGACTGCGGCGGCCATTACCCTTGCGCTTCATGAACTTGGTCACAGCGACAATGCGCTCTATGACGGCTCCTGGTCGGAATGGGGCGGCCGCGATGACACCGCCGTCGAAACCGGGTAATCCGGGCAATGGCCGCGAAATCAAAAACCGTTCCACTCGAAGTGGTTGTCACCAGCCTTCAGATGATGCAGCCATTACGAAAATTTCCGCCGATGCCGATCAACAAGCATCTGGCCTTGTTGAAGACTCGCAACATGCCGGTGCATTTCTACCGCTATCTGATCGACCGGGTCGGGCGGCAGTGGAACTGGGTTGATGCTCTTCGCATGAGTGACGAAGAACTGACGCGCAAAATCGGTTCAAAAGATCGCGATATCCGCGTGCTTTAT
>JAHEGF010000160.1 GCA_024645155.1 Phyllobacteriaceae bacterium
AGTCGCCCGGAAAACCAGTTTCTGGCGCGACCGCATGGACAAGCAAATCGCTGCGGCCAAGATTACCGTAACCGATGATCCACTGAAACGTCGCGGCCCGTCCTCGCGCCCTTTCGACGGTGAGGGAATAACCGGCCAGCCCTTGGTCATGGTTGAAAACGGTGTGCTCAAACACTGGTTTCTGTCGACCAGCGTTGCCGATGAACTCGGTCTCGAAACAAATGGCCGCGGCATACGCTCTGCATCTTCGGTTATCCCGTCATCGACCAATCTTGCGATTGAACCGGGCAGCGAACCCCCCGCTTCGCTGATTTCCGGCATTAGGCGCGGCCTTTATGTTACTGAAGTATTCGGTCAGGGCGTCAACATGATAACCGGCGAGTACAGTCGCGGAGCCAGTGGTTTCCTGATCGAAAACGGCAAACTGACCTATCCTGTTTCCGAAGTAACCATTGCGGCGAATTTGAAAGACATGTTCATGAACATGGTTGCAGCCAATGACATTGACAGGAATTTTGGTACCGCATCACCAACCTTGCTGGTTGAAGGCATGACCCTTGCCGGAAAGTAACACCGTGTCCGCACGCAACTTATCCGACGATCTCAACCTCATCCGCGATGCTGCAGCCGAGGCGGGCGATATCGCCATGCGTCATTTTGGCCGTGATCCCGAAGTGTGGATGAAAACCGGACGGTCTCCGGTCAGTGAAGCCGACATTGCCGTTGATCGCTTTCTCAGGAAAACCTTGCGCGGCGCCCGGCCGGATTATGGATGGTTGTCGGAAGAATCCGACCGCCACGGCAGTGAAAGCACCAACCAGCGCACATTTGTCGTCGATCCGATTGACGGGACCCGGGCGTTTCTGGCCGGCAAGGACATCTGGTGCGTGTCCATCGCGATCGTTGAACAGGGCGTGCCTGTTGTAGGTGTGCTCGATTGCCCGGTGCGCAAGGAGGTTTATCGGGCATATGCTGGTTCCGGTGCTGCGTGCAACGGCGCCGCAATTACAGTTCGGATGCCGTCCTCCGCACCTATTGTTGGTGGACCACCATCGATGATCCGGTCAGTTCCGACACAGTTGCGCGAAATGCTGGTGGAAGGCCGCTACGTCCCGTCTTTGGCCTACCGCATCGCGATGGTGGCGTCCGGAGAACTCGACGCGACTTTTGTCAAGCCCAACGCCCATGATTGGGATGTTGCCGCCGCCGACATAATACTGGCGGAGGCTGGTGGCATTGTTCTTGATGCGACGGGTAAACCGCCCTACTACGCAGGACGCGATCCGCGTTTGGGGGCCCTGGCGGCGGGCAGCGGATCGCTGATAGAGGATATGGCGGCTGTTCTGGCCGCAGTTGAGATATAATTGGGCAGGAATCATTGCGTTGGATTACAGGCCAGCGTCAAGTTGAGTGGTAATCGGGCAGATCATGACTGAAGACAGCAAGCAGCTATTGCACCTGGTGTTCGGCGGCGAATTGACTTCGCTGAAGGGTGTTGATTTTCGCAATCTGGAAGAGCTCGACATTGTCGGCGTATTTCCTGACTACAAATCGGCGGAAAAAGCCTGGCGCGCAAAAGCCCAAGAAACCGTCGATAATGCACATATGCGCTATTTCATAGTGCATCTCCACCGGCTGCTGGAGCCGGGTGCGGCCTGACGGCCCGCGATGCCGTGATGCGCCATATTCACCAACATGACAGCGCCTCCTCCGGCACTCCTGTGCGGCGGCTGGGGCTGCTCAGGCGCTCATGGATTGCCGTGCGTGCGCCATTGGTGAATTCTGCGTTTGTCAACCGGTTGCTGGCCAAAGTGATTGCCGGTTGCATCCGTTTCATTCATCGAACAAATCCGCTGGTTGAAGGATCAAGTGAGCCGGTCCGCGATTTCGATATTCATGCCCCGGCGATCGTGGCGCTATGGCACGGCCAGCATATCATGATTCCGGTCCTCAATCCGCATACACACAGGGTCGTGGGCATGTTCTCAAGATCTTCGGATGCCGAACTCAACGCCCGTGTCGCCGAAGAACTCGGGCTGGAAACTGTACGCGGTTCTGGCGGGCGCGATGGCGCAAACCCAAGATCGAAAGGCGGCGCGCGGGCGCTATTGGCATTGCGTAATGCACTTTCTGCCGGCAAATCGGTAGCGATGATCGCCGACATTTCAAAGGCTACAGTCCGACAGGCCGGTCTGGGGATCGTCACATTGGCGCGCATTTCCGGGCGCCCGGTCGTACCTGTCGCCTATGCATCAAGCAGGCGCCATGTGCTTGAAAAGAGTTGGGACAAAACGACGATCAACTTGCCTTTTGGGCGCGGCGCCCTCGTACTGGGCGATCCGATTCACGTTCCCCACGATGCAGATGATGCCATGCTCGAACAAAAACGCGTTGAAATAACCGACCGGCTTAACGAAGCGACCGACAGGGCTTACGAGCTCGTGGATCGGCACCGATGAGTGAGCGCTGGGCCAGAGCCGTTCTTGGAACGTACCGTTGGGCGGGAGCCGCCGTGTATCCGCTGGTTGGCGGTTATGTGGCCTGGCGTACCAGCCGCGGTAAGGAAGACAGCAGCAGACGGCGCGAACGTTATGGCAAGGCGTCGCTGGATCGTCCCAATGGGCCGGTCGTGTGGGTTCATGCCGCCAGTGTTGGCGAAACGATCGCGGTGACGCCGTTGATCGAATACATCATCGCCAGCGGGGTCTATGTGGTGTTGACGACTGGAACGGTAACTTCGGCAAAACTGGTTGGCGAGCGCATGGATAAGCGCGTCATCCACCAGTATGTGCCACTTGACCTGAAGCCGGCAGTCAGCAATTTCCTCGACCACTGGCAGCCGGATCTCGCCATCATGGCCGAATCGGAAATCTGGCCGATGACCATTCTTGAACTTGGTGCACGCCGTGTGCCGCAGGTGCTTGTCAACGGCCGCCTGTCTGACAGGTCGTTTGGTTCCTGGATGCGCCGCGCCTATCTGGCGGAAGCCCTGTTGGAAAATCTAGCGCTGGTTGTTGCGCAAACCGAGGAGGATGCACGCCGCTACCGGGAACTTGGAGCACGTCCGGTTACGGTTTCGGGAAACTTGAAGGGCGATGCCAGCCCGCCGCCTGTTGATGACGCGGAACTCGACCGTTTGCTTGGCCAGATAGACGGCCGCAAGTCCTGGGCAGCGGTCTCCACCCACGATGGCGAGGAGCAGGCAGCAGCAAAGGTCCATCTGATGCTGAAAAAACGTCACTCTGATCTGTTGACGATCATTGTGCCACGCCACCCTGAACGTGCCGACGATCTCGAGAGATCGTTTCATGCGCTGGGACTGTCGGTTTCGCGCCGCAGCCGAAATGACCGGATCTATGACGGCACAGACATTTTTCTCGGTGACACGATCGGCGAAATGGGGCTATTTCTCAGACTGACTGAAATCGCCTTTGTCGGTAAGTCGCTGACCGGGCAAGGCGGGCAGAATCCCCTTGAACCGGCGATGCTGGATACCGCGATCCTGTCGGGCAGCAACGTTCAGAACTTCCGCGAAGCCTACCAGCGACTGATCAAGAATGGCGGTGCTCGATTGGTTCGCGACGTCGACATGCTGGCCGGGGCAGTGAATTTTCTGTTCAACAAGCCACAGGCTCGTGAAAGAATGATTACTGCAGCGTCGTCGACAGTGGAAAATATGCGCGGTTCATTTTCGCGCACCCTCGCCGCGCTCGAGCCGTTTTTACAGCCGCTGATTGTCAAGGCACGGCTCAACCGTAATCCGTGATGGCCGTACCATGACATCCGAAGCACCTCCGTTTTGGTGGGAACCTGCAGGAGCTAGGGCGATGCTGATGTCGCCGTTTGCGCTGGCCTATGGTTCGGTTGCAGCCCGGCGTCTCGAAAGGGCATCGCCGCCGGCAATCGATGCACCGGTTCTGTGCGTCGGCAACTTTACCATTGGCGGATCTGGCAAGACGCCGGTAGCGATCGCTTTGGCCGTTGCTGCAAGGAAGATGAAGCTGAATCCCGGTTTCCTGACACGCGGACATGGCGGATCGTTGAGAAGCCCGAGAATTGTCGATGGCGAACACGACAGCGCCCGCACAACCGGTGACGAACCGCTTCTGCTTGCCCGCCATGCCCCGGTCGCAGCCGGAACAAACCGCCATGCGGCAGCGCAGTTGCTGCGTAAAGCCGGGTGCGATTTCCTGATTATGGACGACGGTTTCCAAAGCCGCCGGCTGGACATCGACTATGCGTTGATGGTTGTCGATAATAGCCGCGGCATTGGCAATGGTTATGTAATCCCCGCAGGGCCGATGCGCGCGCCGCTGGTCAGCCAGTTGCGGCGCACGGACGCGGTTTTGGTAATGGGGTCTGGCGATGCGGGTGATGACGTGGTGCGCATGGCCGCGCGTGCCGCAAAACCGGTGTACAAGGCAACAACCGTAGTGCGCAACCGCGATGCGCTGGCAAACCGGCGCTTCCTGGCATTCGCCGGGATCGGCAACCCTGAGAAATTCTTCGATACCGTGGTAAATGCCGGCGGCTGGGTGTCAGTCACACGTAAATTCCCCGACCACCATCTGTTCGACGATCGCGAAATGAAAGAGTTGCTGGATGCTGCAGCGTCCGTAGACCTCGAATTGATAACCACGGCCAAGGATGCCGCCCGTCTTGCCCATGGGTCCGAAACTGCACAGCGGCTGCTCGAGCAGCTGACGGTGCTGGAAATCGATGTGGCGTTTGAAGAAAATGGCATCCCCGCCGCACTGATCGAAGAGACGGTCAAGCGGTACTCGCTGCGCGAAACACGATGATCCTGAATTCCTGATCAGCGTTTTCTCAGTTCCGGATGGGTTTCGATTTCCCTCTGCAGTGAGAGATGTGCGTCGCTATAGGCTTCCTGGCGTTCCACGCTCCAGTATTTGAGCTCGTCGAGCGGAATGGGGTCTCCGGTCACCGCACAACGCACGAACGACCCTGCCCTTATCACCTGGAAATCGGCGTCGAGATAGCGAACTTGGGCTTCGTTTGCGCCTGGTCCTTCAAAGCGGTTCATCGCAGCTCCTGTCAATTCCAGTCCCTTTCCGCCATAAATCCCGCAGTCAGTCAAGCAAGGCATCAACTTCGGTTTATCATTGCGGTAACCGGGCTTCCCGCCCTGTGGATCCACCCGGGTACCGCGGCGCAGCCAGACCGCCGTTTTACTGGCACCGGTTGACAGATCATCCGTAATATCCGTGCGGGCTAAGGCGGAGATCCTACCGGTTCTTGCGTCGGCACCGGAATAGGCCGTAACGTCGACAGGAACCGGGGTGAAACAATGATCGACAAATCCAAATTGGGAGCAACCATCAGTTGGTTGATTGCAGGCGCCCAGCCGCCCAAATCGGTGGACGAGATCGTTGAAGAATGTGCGTTCCGTATGATCGAAATCGGTATTCCGATTGAACTCCTGATCGTCAACGGGCTGTTTATTCACCTCCAGATACGCGGAATGCAGGTTCGCTGGAGCAAGAAGAACGGGCGTTCGCGGCAAACATTTACCCATGAGTACATGAACTCACATATGTTCCATGAAATCCCGACAGCGGAGTGCATCAACACCATGCGCGCGCTGCGTTGCGGGCTTTCGCCATCAGAATTGCCTGGCGACTCTGACTACCTCATCCAGTTTGCCAATGCGGGTTACACCGAATTGTTCTTGATGCCGTTGATCAACTTTGACGGCACAGTGTCCGGCGCCATCGAGGTTGCGACCCGCCAAACCGGCGGCTTCAGCGATGAACATCTGTTCGCGCTCAGGCGTCTTCAGGCGCCACTAGCCAGGATGAAAGAGTATTTTACGGAAAACTTTGACAAGCAAATTACACTGGCAACCTATGTCGGTGAAAAGACCAGTCGGCAAGTATTGAAAGGTAACATTATTCTCGGTGGCGGGGAGACAATATCTGCAGTTATTTTGTTTGCTGATATCGCCGGATTTACAGAGATTTCGAATTCGTCGCCCTCCGAAGTCGTGTTGAATACACTCAACACTTTTTTTGCCGCCATCGACGAAGCCGTAGAAAAAAACAACGGAGAGATCCTAAAATTCATGGGCGATGGCGCCTTGGCCATATTTCAAACACCGGACGATTTGACGGCACAGGAAGCAGCCGCCAGCAGCGCCGTTGATGCCGTCGCCCTTGCGCGAAAGACCCTGGCCGAAAAAGAGACAAATCCGACCGTCGAATTTCGGGCGTCGCTTCATATCGGCGATTTGTTTTTTGGTAACATCGGCAGCAAAAGCAGGCTCGATTTCACCGCGATCGGGCCGACTGTAAACATGGCATCCAGAATGCTGGACGAGGCCTCCCGGCGAAACGCAAAGACGGTTTGCTCGAAAGACTTCCTTAATGTCGCAATCGGTCTGAATGCTGATGCTATCGAATGCCATTTCAAAGGGTTTGAACAACCGGAGGCGATATACATTCTGGAATGACCGCCAGCAATTCGGGCGTGCTGATGCACTGCTTATGGTGGTTCCAAGTATAAATCCTGTTTGGACCCAACCCTGGATTGAACAAATGGTGTAACATTCTGGATTGGAGGAAGAGCTCATGACCAAAAATAAAAGCAATCCCGGCCACAAGAGTAAGACCAAGTCTTCCATGCGTAAATCCGGCAAGATTTCGAATTCTGCCTATGAGAATGAGCTCGCCCGCCAGCAGATCGAGTTGGTCAAGCTTCAGGAATGGGTCAAACAAACCGGGCACCGCGTTGCCATCATTTTCGAAGGACGCGATGCGGCGGGCAAGGGCGGCACGATCAAGCGGATCACCGAGGCGCTCAATCCGCGAATTTGCCAGGTTGTCGCATTACCGGCACCCACCGAACGCGAAAAAACCCAGTGGTACTTCCAGCGCTATGTGCCATACCTGCCCGCAGCCGGCGAAATAATCATCTTTGACCGCTCCTGGTACAATCGTGCCGGTGTCGAACGGGTGATGGGATTCTGCACCGAGGAGGAATACCAGGAGTTCATGCGCAGTTGCCCGGAATTCGAGCGTATGCTGGTGCGGGCCGGAATTCAGCTGATCAAATACTGGTTTTCGGTAAGCGACGAGGAACAGGAGCGCCGTTTTCAAAAGAGGCTCACTGACCCGACAAAACGCTGGAAACTGAGTCCGATGGATCTGGAAAGCCGCAAGCGCTGGGTGGATTACTCAAAGGCAAAAGACACCATGTTCGCCCACACCGATATCAGTGAGGCGCCATGGTATGTCGTCG
Organism: Phyllobacteriaceae bacterium; assembly: GCA_024645155.1. Taxonomy (GTDB): domain Bacteria; phylum Pseudomonadota; class Alphaproteobacteria; order Rhizobiales; family Rhizobiaceae; genus JAHEGF01. The sequence continues at coordinate 7,258 of JAHEGF010000160.1, forward strand.
CCTCGGACGTCAAGAAACACGCCCGGCTGAATTGTATCAACCACCTCCTTTCGCTGATTCCCTACAAGGACCTGACCCCGGAGCCGATCGAACTCGAGGACAGGCCGGAACAGCGTGACTATGTGCGCCCGCCGATGGACGACCAGACATTTGTCCCCGAGATACATCAAAAAGTATGACCGCGGTGCCGGCCGGCAGGCTTAACGCCGCCCGAACAGTTTTTCGATATCGGCAAGTTTGAGCTCGATATATGTCGGCCGTCCGTGATTGCAGGTTCCGGAACCCGGTGTGGCCTCCATTTTGCGCAACAGCGCGTTCATCTCGTCGGGCAGGAGGCGCCTGCCAGAACGAACGGAACCTTGGCACGCCATCGTCGCGGCGAGGTTGTCGATGCGTTCCGACAAGGTGTCGGAAGTCCCGAATTCGGC
>JAHEGF010000410.1 GCA_024645155.1 Phyllobacteriaceae bacterium
AATGCGGATAATTGGCACCGTTACCCGCTCCGGCGACGACGAGGAGACGATACTGCTGGATATCAGGATGAAGCAGGAATAGGGACGGTCTCGGAGTTTACCAAAAAAAACACTAGCTTCTTGTTCTGGCCAGACCCTGGCGAGCGGGTTCATACTGACTGTCAAGTGCGACCGCGCGAGCATAGGATTTGCGGGCACGTGATTTGTCACCGCGCAGTTCATAGACATATGCCTGATTGGCCCAGCTTTCGGCAATGTCCTTGTTCAGCTTGATTGCTGTATTGAAATCGTCAAACGCATTGTCCTGGTCGCCGAGCGCCAGATAGGAAACACCCCGGCCGTTATAGGGTTCGGGTGCGTCGGAGGCGAGGGAGATGGCAGTCGAGAAATCCTCGATTGCGAAGCTGTGCTGATTGCGTGACTGGTAAAGCAGACCGCGGTTGTGGTAGGCGCGCGGATCGGTCGTGTCGAGCTGTATTGCGCGTTCGAAATCGCGAAATGCCTCGTTGGTCTTGCCCGCCAGCCTGAAAAGATTGCCGCGGCCAATATAGGCGGTGTCGTAAAGCGGATTGATCTGGATGGCCTTGTTGTAATCGGCAACAGCCTTGCCGGTTTCGCCGATGAAGCGCCAGATCAGCGCCCGGTTGGCATATGCCTGGTAGAAGCGGCTGTTGAGCTCGATGGCGCGATCAAAATCGTCGAGCGCTTCCTCGTATTTGCCGGCACGTCCGTATGCGGTACCGCGAACATTATAGGCTTCCGGATCACGCGGATTGTTGGCGATAACCGAGGTTAGCGACGATATGTTTTCAGCCGAACCCTGCGCCTGGTCCACCACGATAATTTCGCCGGCCGGGTTGGATTGGCATGCCGCCAAGGCAAGCGCTGTGCACAGCGCCGATACCGCTGCCTTGTTGCGCAGAACACCAACTGCCGCAGTGTGTGAACCGGAAATTTTCCACATAACCCCTCGCGCTGTCGCTCTTGGCATAATGTTTCCGCAGGCCGCCGGTTTATGCAAAAAAGGCGGTAGCGACATGTGTCGCCCCCACCTTGGGTCTAGGAGGTGAAAAAGACGAAAAAACGGCGTTGTCAGTTTGCTGTTGTACGACCGCCGCCAATCAGACCCTCGCGTTGCGCCCGCTTGCGGGCAAGCTTGCGGGCGCGGCGAACCGCTTCGGCCTTTTCGCGGGCACGTTTTTCCGAAGGCTTTTCATAATGGCCGCGCAGCTTCATCTCACGGAAAATTCCCTCGCGCTGCATTTTCTTCTTCAGTGCGCGAAGCGCTTGGTCAACATTGTTGTCGCGGACGAGTACCTGCACGTTTTATCCTGTCATTTGTTCCGATTGTCGTTGCCGTTTGACAAATACCACACGGCTTCGCGGCGCAATCCCGCCGCAAACTGCCTTGCCAATAGCAGAACCGTGACCGGGTGTCTACTATCAGGCAAAGAATTTGTGACCGGATTGCGAAGGATAATACGGACCGCCAGTTACGATTCAGGTGCACTGAGCGCTGCTTCCGACAGAAGCGTAAAGACGTAATCGCCGAAAGATCGCCAGCATTCAAGATGGAACCGGTCTTCAGATTCACGGAGCAGAATAATTTCGGCCTTTCCCAGTATTGTCCTGGTAGCCGCACCTGCAGGAAACGCTTCGAGCGAAAGATCACGCGGGCAACCGCTATTCAAGACCAGTGCCGCGCGAGCTCCGGTCACCGAGATGCCAATATTGCGATGGGAAATGTCAACCGCCGAATGGAAAGCCTCGACCTTTGCGCAGTCGGCGAATGAATCGCCCTTGCCGGTGTCAACAATGATCCATTCATCGGGGCCAAGCCAGGCAGCCATACGCCCGGTCTTCGTGCTGGCTGTTGTTTTCGGTTTGCGCGGCAGTGTCAGTCCGAGTGCCTTGGACAGGGCTGCAAGTGATGCGGATGGCGCCCGCAGGCTGATGCGTTTTGAATCAGGTACGGGACTGATTGCGATACCGGCGGCGGAAGTCGTACGGTTTTCGAGCGGATGGTGCTGTTCGGCAGCTTTAACCATTGAGCCTCTCCCCGTTTTCATCAAAAAATACCGTGCCGGTCACCTCGACTTCTATGGTACCGTTCGGCATCGGTACATAGAGGGTTTCGCCCATGCGGGTATGGCCGTTTTCAAGAAGGGCCAGCGCTATGGAACGGCCGCAATTTTCCGACCAGTAGGATGACGTGACAAAGCCGATCATCGTCATCGGAATAGGCTGCTTTGGATCGGCGACAATCTGTGCGCCTTCCTCCAGCACGGTTTTCGGGTCGCGGGTTTTCAGGCCGACAAGCTGGCGCCGGCCGGCGGCCAGGATATCGGGTCTTGTCAGTCCCCTGATGCCGACAAAATCGGTCTTGTTCTTGCCGATGGCCCAGGACAGGCCGGCGTCATGCGG
>JAHEGF010000161.1 GCA_024645155.1 Phyllobacteriaceae bacterium
CCCTGACAAGGCAGGATCTGATTTTGTGATTGATGCGGCCTATGTGAAGGAAAATGTCGGCGACCTTGCCAAGAATACCGACCTTTCGCGCTTCATTCTTTGATATCCGGTCGCAAATATCGCGCTTTTTTCAGTAAAGCTTCAATTATGTCTAAAAGCGTGAGCGGTTTTTCTGTTCATTGTGACCCTGCTGCCACTATTTCGCCGCATCGGGAATAGATCGGCTCTCGACTCGTGCTTCTACATTTCATATTTTCCGGAACAGGGAACCGGAACAACCAGGCCAGACATGACTCAACTCAAAACCGCAATAGTACTAGCGATGTTTGGTGCCGTCCTGGCCGAGACGGCACCGGCGATCACGGTCGTTCCGGAAGGCAACCGCCATGCCGAACAGCCGCTGATTCCTGCTGGCTCGCATAACCGGACAAGCAAACTGAAGACCAATTTCGATGCCAAATACGGCAAGGTCATCGCGCTATTGCAAAAGGACGAGGATTTACGGGAAAAAATCACCGAGGTTGCTGCGGCATACGAGATCGATCCCATCCATATCGCCGGTGCGATCATTGGCGAACATACCTATAATGTCGATGTCTATGACCGCCTGCAGACCTATTACGTCAAAGCCATTTCCTATCTCGGATCTGATCTGTCCTTTGAATTCGAAGGCGAGACCATCGGTGATTTTGTCGAGCGTCCCGAATTTGATGACTGTGCGATGCGCAAGGACAGCTACGATCTTTGGGTGTGCCGCGAGGAAATCTGGAACACCGTTTTCCGCGGCAAGACTGTCGGCGAAACACGGTTTCCGGATGACCGTTTCAGCGCCGTGTTTTTCCAGCCGTTTTATGCAGGTCAGACATTTGGAATAGGTCAGCTCAATCCGCTCACTGCGCTGCAGATGAGCGACATGGTCAACACTGTTTCCGGCTTGCCGAAGCTGGAGGCAAAAAATGCCAAGGCTGTCTACAATACGATCATGGACCCTGATCTGACACTGCCCTATGTCGCTGCGACGATACGCAAGGCCATCGATTCCTACAAGGAAATCGCCGGTTTTGATATTTCCGGCAATCCCGGCATAACCGCGACACTCTACAATCTTGGCGATCCGGTCGGCCGCGCCCTGGCGTTGCGCGCCGAAAACAGGAAGAGCCTTGATTCCGGCGGCAAGGCGCGTATGCCTGAAGAAAATTACTATGGCTGGCTGGTCAACCACCGCCTTGGTGAACTTCGGGCGCTTTTCTAACACGTCTACGCCGGACCTATTTCTGTCCCTTGTTCCCTATCAATCGCCGTCATTGCCCCGCGGTGCCTCTGCACGGCCTACGGCAGCCTCGGCCACTCCGCTTATTGCCGCGATCTCGTTTGCGTCGAGATATGCAATTGCACCGGCAAGGCGGTTTGCCAATCGGGTAGCATCGGGAGAAAGACCAGCCGTGTCTATCGTGACCTTCGGGCGCGAATGGGCAGCGAGACGCTGCATTTCTTCAGCTTCGTCCCAGATAACGTTGAAGTAGCCGACGATCTTCTGCACCATCGGCCATGTCGGAACCCCCCGACGGCCATGTTCCAGTGCAGAAAGATAGGCGGCGCTGACACCAAGCGATTCGGCCATATCCTTTTGGGTAATACCGCGAGCGCGCCTCAGCGCGCGAATATGGGCGCCAAATGGTGTCACAGTCTTTTTCCCCGGTCGGCGCGGCGCAAGCGGACATACAGGGCGCCGGCGCCCCCGTGCTGGCGGGCTGCATCACTGTAACCGCTGACAAACGGATTGAAAGACGGCGTTGCAAGCCATTCGGGAACAGCGCGCCGGAGTACTCCGTCACTGCCGTGGGAAGCGCCCTTTCCGGTAATAACCAGAACATGACGCATATGCATTGCAAATGCCCGGTGCAGGAAATCAAGCAATATGTTGTGAGCCTGATGCTGGGTCATGCCGTGTAGATCGATGCGCGCATCGACACTGATGCGGCCAGCGGCGATCTTGTTGCGAACCGGCCGATCGATGGTTTGCGGCCGGGCTGGCTGGTGATCCGGTACCCGGCGCTTTCTGCCTTGCTCGTCGGATTTCGGATGCTGCGGATTTTCCGATACGGGTTCGACAATGCGCGTCTGTTCACTTTCGCCGTAAACCGGGGGAGGCTTCTTGCCGACCATTGGCGTAACCGTGCGCGCTACCCTGTGCCACAGGATGCGGTCTTCCGCCGACAAAGGCTTGTCACGGTTTGTGCTCACGAAACCAGCCGCCCTACTGCTTCCTTTGGAACCAGCATATAGAAATCCGCGCAGTGCTTGACCACGCCGGCAATCTCGCCGGCTTCATCGCCCGAGCCGAAAAACAGGTCCCCGCGGGCAGGCCCGGTTATGGCAGACCCGGTGTCCTGTGCGATCATCAATCGCCGGAACGCCCTGTTTTCTAACGCCCGAAGATCTGGTGCATCGACAAAAAAGGGCGTTGCAAAGGTGTGGATTGTCCGGTCAACGGCGAGCGACCGTCCGGGTGTCAGCGGAACCTTTGCTGCAGCGACAGGCCCCAGTTTGGGATCGTCGACTTCTGCGAAACGGAAAAAAATGAAAGAGCGGTTTTGTTGCAGGATTTCGTCGATGCGGTCCGGGTGCCTGGCAAACCAGGCGCGAATCGCCTGCATCGTTACCTTTGATGGATCAATCTCCCCCATGTCAGCCAGTATTTTGCCGGGACCGGTGAAAGGGTGTCCCGATTTCGCGGCATAAGTGATGCGCCGCCGGCTACCGTCGGACATAAGCAGGCGTGCAGCGCCTTGAACATGAACAAAGAACAGGTCGACCCGGCTGGCAAGCCAGGCGATCTCCAGGCCTCGCCCCGACAGGGCGCCATTTTCGATCGCAGCACGGTCGGGATGAATTTCGAGGCCAGCAATACCGGCCCGCGCAAACCGGTAGCCACCGGGCAAACCGGTGGGCGGATTGTCTTCATCTGTTTTTACGAGATCCGGTGGTGTCCGGTAAACCGGATAACGGAATTTAGCGCAAGCGACGGGTGCGGCAGACACCAGTGGTTCATAATATCCGGTGACAAAACCCCGTTCACTGCCGGCCGGGCGAATTGCCACGGGCACAAACCGGGTTTCAAAAAAATCCCGGGCCTGGGTGCTGGTGACACGCCGCATGGCGGCAGCGGCAGCAAGCGCCGGTTTCAGATCGGCCGTAGTCAAACCAAGCGCGCCTGTCCGGTACTCTTTTCTTAAAGCGACACCGGCACAGCGCCGAAATGCGTCAAAGGCCTTGGCGGTATCGTCATCATGCCACCCGGGCAGTTGATCAAAGCCGGTCTGTTTGAGTACGCAGCCCTGCATTGCGGCAACAGCCTGTCAGTCTTCGGCTTCTGTTGCAACGAGCTTCCAGTTGGGATCCTTGGTGCGGGTGTCGCGGGCAAATGTCCAGACATCCTTGACTTCGGCCACTGTCTCCGGATCGCCGTCGACGACCTCGCCTGATTTGTTCAATGTCGCCGAAATCAGTTCGCTGATGATGCGGACAACCACGTGGGCCTCGGTGCCTTTCATTTCAGCGCCGATGATATCGGCCTTGTTGACGCCGACAAAGGAAGACTGGACACGCTCGCCCTTGTCTTCTCGTTCGGAAATTGCACCGATAAACCCATCGTACACTTCGCGTGAAAGCAGGTTTTTCAATGTTCTCCTGTCACCATCCGCATAGGCCATAACAATCATCTCATAGGCCATTTTTGCGCCGTCGATGAAGGATTTGGGCTCAAAGCCGGCATCGGCTTTCCTGATTTCGCGAAGGCCCTTGTTCAATTTGGTTCCAGGCTTTGCATAAGCATCGATCATCTCGAACGCGGCAGCTTCGAGCGCCTTGTCGCGTCCGGGCAACGAAACGACATTGTCTTCGGCGGGTGCGTTATCCTGATCTTCTCCGGGCTTGAACCGTGCATAGGGATTGTGTGGTCGTCTTTCATTGCCCGTGCGGCGGCCCAGAACACTACGCAATTGCGCAAATATCACCACCGCGGCAACCAGAAAGAAAAGTGTACCAAAATCAAGGAATTCCATTACCGTCGCCATTCATCCGTTGAAACCGACCTGCCTCCAATCCGGAATTATCCGGTCTGGTCGCAAGTGCCATACTGCTGATATAAAGTGCCATGGCTCATCATTCAAATACCGATGCACAATGCCTAAGTGAACACAGTCCGCATTTTTTGCAACAATAACACGATCACAAAGGCAATAATTGATGTTTTCATTGATACTGATGGCACTTTTGCTGGTTCCGCTGCTGGAAATCGCGGCATTTGTGGTGATTGGCGGGAAGATCGGTGTTTTCGCCACACTGGCAATGGTTTTCGTGACCGCTGTGATTGGCTCCGTCCTGCTTCGGGTGCAGGGATTCGGGCTTTTGAAGCGCATTCAGGAAACGGTCGATGCCGGGCAGGTGCCGGAGCGCGAACTCGTTCATGGTGTCATGATCCTGATAGCCGGGATCCTGCTGCTGACTCCAGGGTTTGTAACCGACGCGCTGGGTTTTTTGCTGTTCGTTCCGGCAATACGCGATCTGGGGTGGCGGCTTGTCCGAAACCGGATTGTCGTTGCAACCGGCTTTTCCGGAGGTGCAAACGCGCAAAGTCGCGGGTCTTCGGGGCCGACCATTGATCTTGATGAAGACGATTATTCGAACGATCCGAACCCCGAGACGCCGTGGCGGAAGCCCGACGGTGATCCGGACAAGCGGCGGATAAACTAGCAGGGGTCCAAAAAGGAAATGGCGGGAATGGTTGTCACCTTGTTTTGATGAAACTGCCATGCTAGCGAACCGGTCAAATTCCAGACACAATCAAATCCAAGCTCCAAAGGACGACATTGATGGCCAAGAAGGCAACAGAGACCGCAAAACCTGCAGCCGGTGGTAATGGTGCGGAAGCGCAACCGACGCTCAATATCCTGACGCAATATGTCAAGGATCTTTCGTTTGAAAGCCCGAATGCGCCTGGTTCATTGCGCGAGCGGTCCGGCGCGCCCGGCATCAACATCAATGTCAATGTCAACGCCAATCCGTTATCGGAAAAGGAATTTGATGTTGTCCTCGTCTTGAGTGCGCAGGCTGGCGAGAACAAGGATACGTTGTTCAATGTCGAGCTGACCTATGGCGGTGTATTCCGCATTGAAGGTTTCCCGCAGGAGCACATGCTGCCGCTTCTGTTCATCGAATGCCCGCGGCTGCTGTTTCCCTTTGCCCGCCAGATTGTTGCCGAAGCCACCCGGAACGGCGGCTTTCCACCGCTTATGATTGATCCGATCGATTTTGCCGGCATGTTCCAGCAGAAAATGGCCGAAGAACAGGCCAAATCCAAAGTCGAGACAAGCTGACGGCGCTGGCCGGTCGAAACGGCTGCTGTTGAGTATCCTCTTTCAGACCGGTTTCAGTAGAGACCGGTCTTTTTCCATACTGCTGTGTCGCCGAGACGTTCAATCATCGCTTCATGCGCCTTGCGCTCGGCTTCGGTAATGAGTGATGGCAGCGGCTGCGGGCGGCTTCCTATCCTGGCAATAACCGTATCATCGTTTTCATCCTCCTTGCCGGCGTCTCGACCGTCCAGGCCGAGCATGGCCTGTTTGCCTCCGACAAGTTCGATATAGACCTCGGCCAGCAGTTCGGCATCGAGAAGCGCACCATGTTTGCTGCGGCGACTGAGATCGATGCCGTAACGGCGGCATAAAGCATCAAGCGAATTCGGACCCATCGGGTGCTTGCGCTTGGCTATTTCGAGCGTATCGATGACATCTTCGGGACCAATGATCCCGATCCCGATCCGGGTCAGTTCGCTGTTTATGAAACCCATGTCGAAACGGGCGTTGTGGGCAATCAGTTTACCGCCCCTGGAGAATTCCAGGAAATCATTGGCAACGTTGGCGAACACCGGCTTGTCTTCAAGCTGTGCGGCGCTTATCCCGTGTACCGCTTCGGCGTCGGGGTGAATGGGGTGGCCCTGCGGATTGACGTAGGTATGAAAGGTCTTTCCGGTTGGAAAACGGTTGACGAGTTCCACACAGCCAATCTCGATAATGCGGTCCTCTGTCTTGTCGAGGCCGGTCGTTTCCGTATCGAAAATGATTTCCCGCATGTCCAAATCCCATGTTTTCCGGTTCAGGTTACCGCGGGCTGGCCATGGCCAGCTAGCCCGCGATGGCCTGCTTTTTCAATTCTTCCACAATGCGGTTCACCGAATGCCGTGCCGATTCCATTCCAAGGCCGGTATCAATGACATAGTCGGCATGCTTTCTCTTTTCGCTGTCGGGGACCTGGCGGGCGAGGATGGCGGCAAATTTTTCCTCCGTCATGCCGGGGCGCTGCATGACCCTTTGCCGCTGGATCGCGGCGTCGGCTGATACGACGACAACGCGATCAACGCGCTCTGCACCACCGGTTTCAAAAAGCAGGGGAATGTCGAGAACGACAACCGGCTGCCCATCATCCCGGTTCGTTGATAGAAAGCCAGCCTCTTCGTCGCGCACCAGCGGATGAATGATGGCCTCAAGCTGTTTCAGCTTGTCGCTATCGGACAATACGGCCGCCGAAAGCCTGTCACGATCAACGGTGCCGTCTACAACGGTGCCCGGAAACGCCTTTTCGATAAGCGGCACGGCGCGGCCCGAATACAGGCGATGGACAGTCTCATCGGCATCATGAACCGGGACACCGGCGTCTTCAAACATCGCCGCGGTGGTTGATTTTCCCATGCCTATCGAACCGGTCAACCCGACTACAATCATGTCCGCTTTTCCAGTAGTTCAAGAATTTTGCTGCGTAATTCCTCGTTCACTTCCGGCTCAATACCAAACCACCTTTGGAAGCCGGGTACCGCCTGATGCAACAGCATTCCAAGTCCATCCACGGTCCTCAAACCCCGGTTTTCCGCAGCAGCAAGAAGGGTTGTCTTGAGCGGGACGTAGACAATGTCGCAAACAGTACCATCGCCCGCAAATCCACTCAGATCGACATGCAGGGTCGGTTGCCCAGCCATGCCGAGCGACGTAGTGTTGACGAGCAAGCCGGCGCCAGCCATGAAGCTTGGGAGATTGTCCCAACCACCCGCCGCAACGCCTTCGCTGTGCCCGGCAGCAAGGTCTTCGGCCCTATTCCTCGTACGGTTGACAATGCGTATGTCGGAAATGCCGCGTTCCCGCAGGGCATGTATCACGGCGCGTGCAGCACCGCCGGCACCCAGAACGACAGCCGGTCCCGGCTCGTCCCATCCAGGCGCCTGATCGTCTAGGTTTTTCAGAAACCCGAAGGTGTCAGTATTGGCACCACACAAAATGCCGTCTTCGATCCACAATGTATTAACCGCGCCTATGGCGCTTGCTGCCGAATCTCTTTTTTTGCAGGCCTGCCATGCGGTCACCTTGTGCGGGATCGTGACATTGCCGCCCGTCCAGCCTGCGCCAACAAGGTCTGCAAAAAAGTCCGCGGCGGAATCGGGCCCGACATCGACCTTTTCGTAGCTGCCGTTGGTGCCATATTTTCGCAGCCAGTAGCCGTGGATGGCAGGCGACAGCGAGTGTGCCACCGGATGACCGCAAACAA
>JAHEGF010000162.1 GCA_024645155.1 Phyllobacteriaceae bacterium
CAGTCATGTCTGCGGATACGACGGCTACGACGAGATGCTGGCAGCGGATATCTTTGATGCGGTCTATATAGCGCTTCCGAACAGCCTGCATGCGGACTACGCGATCCGGGCGATGAAGGCGGGCAAACACGCGATCGTCGAAAAACCGCTCGCGGTAACCGTCGAGGAGTGTGAGGAGATGATCCGGGTCGCCGAGGCGAACGGAGTGTTTCTGATGACCGCCTACCGGCTTCATTCAGAACCTGGGACAGTCGAAGTTCTGGAGCGGATTCGCAGGGGCGAGATCGGCAAGGCCAAACTGTTCGAGTCGGCCTTCTCGTTCCAGTCCCCCGACACCAACCACCGGTTGAAGGGCGAGCACTGGGGCGGGCCCTTGCAGGATATCGGTGTATATTGCCTCAACGCCTGTCGGCACGTCTTCGAGGACGAGCCGGTCGAGGCATATGCAATGAAGGTGCATGGCAATGGCGATCCGCGTTTCACCGAAGTCGAAGGTTCGATGGCGGTGACGCTGCGGTTTCCGGGCGACCGGCTGGCGCAATTCACGGTTAGTTTCGAAGGCGGCGACCTCGACATGTATCGGGTGATAGGCGAAACGGGCGTTATCACGGTTGATCCGGGTTACCGGTTTGAAACGACCCCTGCGATCCGGATCACTCACGGGGAAGAAACACAGGTATTAGACGTTCCGGACAGCGACCATTTCGGGGGGCAGGCGGCCTATTTCTCGGATTGCATTCTTCAGGGCGTTCGCCCGGAGCCCGATGGCGAAGAAGGGCTGGCTGATGTGCGTGCGATGCTGGCGATCGAGGCTTCGGCGAAGACAGGGAAACCGCAGAAGATCGAGAGCCCGGCCCGGCCCGGCCATCCAGTTCCGTCAATGGTCCGGATCGTACCCCGTACCGAGCGGCGCCTCGTCTTCTGAAGCGCTGTGAAATGCTGGCATGGTCATTGCGCAGAAGAAGGAAACCTGACCGGGCCTGACCTGCGCCTGAAGCGTGCTCAGACGTCGATCCACCGTTCCTCGCGCGACGAGCGGTGGACGGTTTCGACCAGCGACTGGATGCGCCATCCGGAACGGAAGTTGAACGGCTCAGCGTGCAGCCCGGCGACCGCGCCCGCAAAGCCCGCAACCTCAATTGCCTTCAGGTCGTTGAAGCCGATCTGGTGACCGGGTGCGACGCAGAAATTGCCGTAGGGCGGATGGTCGGGTCCGGCTTCGATTTTGCGGAATCCTTGCCGGCCTTTTGTATCGCTGGTAGGGAAATAGAGTAGCTCGTTCAGTCTTTCGCCTGTAAAGGCGAGTCCGCCCTTTGAGCCGTAGACCTCGAAATCATGTTGCATCTTGCGCCCGGTCGAGATCCAGCTCGCCTCGACCGAGCCCGTGGCACCGTTGGCAAAACGCAGGAAAGCGCGTCCGACATCATCGACTTCGATCTTGCGTGGGCCATTCTTCGAGGGGCGCTCGCCGATCATCGTCACGGTGTCACCCATGACGCGCGCAATCGGGCCGAGCAGGTACTCGGCGGTCGCCAGAGCATGGCTGCCGAGGTCGGCGAAGGCGCCGCCACCCGCGGGATCGTGGCGAAAGGTATAGGGCGCGGCAGGATCTGACATGTAGTCCTCGGCATGGATGCCACGGTACGCGCGGATTTCGCCCAGTTCGCCTTCGGCGATCATCTTCCGGGCATGTGCAAAAAGCGGATTGCAGAGGTAGTTGAAACCAACCTGTGTTTTGACACCGGCAGCCTCGGCGGCCTGCGTCATCTCCTCGGCATCGGAGGCGAGCGGCGCGAGCGGTTTCTCGCAATAGACGTGCTTGCCCGCAGCGATAGCGGCCATCGCCATTTCTTTGTGGAGCGCGTTCGGTGCAGTGACGTTCACGATGTCGATTCCGGGGTCGGCGATGATGGTGCGCCAGTCGGTGGTCGTTTTCCCGAAACCGAACCTGCGGGCCGCCGACGAGGCGACCTCTTCGGTGACGTCGGCGACGGTATCCATGACGAAGCGCACCGGCAGATCAAAGACACGTTCGGCAGTTGCATAGCCGAAGACATGTGCCTGCCCCATGAAGCCGGTGCCAATGAGGCCAATGCGGAGGGGGCGTCTGTCAGGCATTGGTGTGTACTCCGTTGACGATGAGGGCGGGGTCGAGCTTCCGCGCAAAGAAATCGAGGACATTCTGAACGGAATGAATCGCCAGACGTTCGGCGCCTTCGCGCATGAGGCCTGCGTTGTGAGGCGAAAGCACGATGTTATCGAGCGCCAGAAGCGGGTTGCCGGGGTCGGGAGGTTCGCGGTCGAAGACGTCTAGTCCGGCTGCGCGGATGGTGCCGTCTGACAGGGCGCGGGCCAGAGCGGTTTCGTCGATGATGCCGCCTCGGGCGGCGTTGACGATTACGGCTGTCGGTTTCATTTTTTTCAGCTCGGCCTCGCCGATCAGCGGTTGATCGGAAAGCGGCGTGTGGATTGACACGAAATCCGCCCAGGCGAGACCGTCTTCCAGATTTTCGGCCGGTCCGACCGGACCGGCCGGCCAGCCGTGCTCGGCGAGATAGGGATCGTAGGCGCGTATTTCCATATCGAAAGCGGTCGCATAATCGGCGAGACGGCGCCCGATCCGGCCCAGGCCCACGATCAGGAGAGATTTTCCGGCAATCTCGGACGCCTCCTGCGCGTTTCGCCACTCCCACGTACCCTCGCGGACAGCTTTTTCACCCCGGTTCGAGAGGCGCGTGGCGGAAAGCATGAGCCAAAGCGCGTGTTCGGCGACAGAGCGGGAATTGACGTCACCCACCACACAAAGCGGGATGCCCTTCCGGGCCAGCGCGCCGGCATCGACCGCGTCGTAGCCGACACCGTGGCGGGACACGATTCGGAGTCGATCCGCGGTGGCGATCACCTCGGCGGTCAGGGGCTGCGTCCGTATCACCAGCGCATCTGCCTTGGGAAGGAGCGGCGCATAGCTCTCGACCTCGATGTCGCCGACAAGTTCGAAGCTCATTCCGCTGGCTTCCAGAAGGGCTACACCCTTGGGGTGGATGCTTCCAGCGACAAGGATATGCGGCATCAGTAGGCGCCCTTTTCACCCTTGGTGCCGCCAGTCCCGGTGAGCTCGCGGAATCGCGAGACGGTGGCCGAGCCGGCGGCGGCAATGAACCGGGCGTCGCCGCCAACGGTGAACATGTCGTAACCCCAATCCATTCCGCGGATCGTGTATTCCGGCGAACCGCAATGGAGCGCAGCGTGGATGCCGTTGTTCTTTGCCGCGCGCGCAATCTGTTGCAGAACTTCGATCATCTCGGGCTCTTCACGATCGAAGCCCGGTCCGAGCCGGCCGTTGGTAACGCCGAGCGTCAGGTCGGCGGGCCCGACATAGAGCCCGTCGAGGCCGGGCGTAGCGGCGATCTCATCGAGGTTTTTCACGCCGTCGGCGGTCTCGATCATCGCGAGCGCCATTATCTCGGCATTCGCCTCGGTCACGTTGTATCCGCCATAGGCGAATGACGCGCGGGTTGGGCCGAAGCTGCGCTGGCCAAGGGGCGGATAGCGCAGATAGCTGACAAACTCCGCCGCTTCGGCTGCATTGTTGATCATTGGACAGATGATGCCCATGGCGCCCGCATCAAGGTATTTCATGATTACGCCCGGCTCGCGCCAGGGCACGCGGGCGAGCAGCGTTTTGCCCGAGCCTTTCATTGCCTGAAGCATTGGCAGTGCGTGCGAATAGTCGAGCGCTCCGTGCTGGCCGTCGATGGTGAGTGAATCGAAGCCCTGAAGCGACATGATTTCGGCCGAGAACGGACTCCCGATCGAGCACCAGCCGTTCAGCACCGGTTCGCCTCTGGCCCAAATCTCCTTCAATGCGTTCTTCATTTCTGTTCCCTTCAGAATAGGACTTGTGCCAGTTTGATATCGAGATAGTCGCGGATTCCCTCTGCGCCTCCCTCGCGGCCCATGCCGGAGAAGTTGGTGCCGCCGAACGGGGCTTCCGAGGCGGCCAGGGCATTCGAGTTCACGCCGACCATCCCGGACTTCAGCTCTGCCACTACCCTGCGGGCGCGGCGGGGTGAGCGGGTGAACGCATAGGCTGCAAGGCCCATATCACTGTTGTTTGCCCGAAGTATCGCTTCATCGTCGGTAGTGAAGCGCGCGATCGCCGCAACGGGTCCGAAATTCTCCTCCGCCATGACCGCCATCTCATCGGAGACGCCAGAAAGCACAGTCGGTTCATAAAAATGGCCCGCATTGAAACCGCTTGCGCGTTTGCCGCCGGTTTCCACCTTGGCGCCGTCTCGCGCCGCCGCCGCGACGACGCCTTCGATCTCGCCAAGGCGCCGGGCATTAATCAGGGGCCCCATCGTGACACCCTCATCCTGCCCGTCGCCAAGGACAATTTTCCTTGTGCGCGCGACGAAACCTTCGACAAAGGCGTCGTGCAGCTTGTCCTGAACGTAGAACCGGTCAGGGGTCACGCAGACCTGACCGCAATTGGCGAATTTCGTCGGTACCAGCATGTCGAGTGCAGCGTCCAGGTCGGCGTCGTCGAAAATCAGGCAAGGCGCGTTGCCTCCAAGTTCCATTGATACCTTTTTTACCGTGTCGGCAGCGTCGCGGATCATCTGCTTACCGACCCGGGTGGAACCGGTCAGCGAAACCTTGCGGACCGATTTTGCGGCCATGAGCGGGCCATAGGTATCCGCCGTGGCGCCAACAACCAGATTTACAGTGCCGGGAGGAAGATTGCCCGCGCGCATGCAGTCGAAGATCAACATGGCCGAACCGGGCGTCTGCGCGGATGGCCGAACGATGACAGAACAGCCCGCTGCAATCGCCGGAGCGACCTTGCGGGCAACAAGGACGGCCGGAAAATTCCATGCGGTGAACGCAGCGACAATGCCGACCGGTTCGTGACGAACCTCGAGATGTCCGCCGACACGACTTTCGATGCTACGTCCGTAGATTCGGCGAGCTTCCTCTGCGTACCACCGGAACTGGTCGGTCGAGAGCGACCATTCGCGCTCGGCCTGAGCAAGCGGCTTGCCGGTTTCCGCAGAGATCATTCGCTTCGCTTCTTCTGTACGCCTGATCATTTCGTCGGCGATTCTGTGAATCGCGTCCGCGCGGGCATTTGCGGCGGTGGCAGACCATAGCTCCAGCCCTCGCGAAGCGGAGGCGATGGCGTCTTCTGTATCTGTGGCGCCTGCACGCGGCACTGGACCAAGCGCCTCCTCCGTAACCGGACTCTGGACATCGAAGGTCCCGCCATCCCGCGCGGCGCGCCATTCGCCTTCGATAAACAACCCGAATTTCCGGTACATTGTCACCCTCCCTGGTGCCATTTGGCGGGCCGAGAATCATGGCAGCGGGCAGGGGTGTCAACCGGGTTCCGCAGGCGCTAACGGCGATTGGCGTGGGTTTTTTCGAGGCGCACCGGGCGCAATGATGCAATATGCGAGTTTCGTGTTTTTTGTCCCGGCGCGAGGCGCTAATGTTACCGGAAACGAGGAAGGAGTACCCGCCGTGAGCAAGGGAACCGTTCGCCTGACTATGGCACAAGCCGTTGTCCGCTATCTGTGCAACCAGTTCACCGAGATTGACGGTGAGCGCGTGCCGCTTTTTGGCGGCGTTTTCGCGATCTTTGGGCATGGAAATGTGACATGCCTTTCGGAAGCTCTTGAAGCCGTTCAGGACCAGCTGCCGACCTGGCGGGGTCAGAACGAGCAATCCATGGCCCTGGCAGCCATCGGGTACACCAAGGCGAAGCGGCGGCGTCAGATCATGATTGCTGCATCGTCTATCGGGCCCGGTGCGTTGAACATGGTGACCGCTGCGGGGACGGCCCATTCGAACCGGCTTCCGATTCTTCTCATCTCGGGCGATACGTTCAATAACCGCCTGCCCGACCCGGTGCTGCAGCAGGTCGAGCATTACGGCAATCCGACGGTGACGGTGAACGACGCCTTCAAGGCGGTGACCCGCTACTGGGACCGGATAACGCATCCGGCGCAGCTCATGGCGTCCTTCCCGCAAGCGATCGCAGCGATGCTAGACCCGGCCGA
Source organism: Phyllobacteriaceae bacterium (assembly GCA_024645155.1). GTDB lineage: Bacteria > Pseudomonadota > Alphaproteobacteria > Rhizobiales > Rhizobiaceae > JAHEGF01. Next base: position 6,063 of record JAHEGF010000162.1, read on the forward strand.
TTGCGGTCCGGCGTTTATTGCGCTCCCGCAGGACACGCAGGAAATCGCATTCGATTACCCGGAGGCTTTCTTCGAGCCGAAGACATGGCGCATTCCGCGCCCGCGCCCCGACAGGGAATCGGTCAGGGAAGCTGCGGAGCTTCTGAAGACAGCGAAGCGGCCGCTCGTTATCTCAGGCGGCGGCGTGCGTTACTCGGGAGCGGAAGACGCGGTGGCCGCGTTCGCGCAAAAGCGTGGTATCCCGGTGGTCGAGACTGTCTCCGGCAAAGGGGCGCTGACGCATTACCACCCGGTTCATGCCGGCCCCCTGGGCATCATTGGTTCGACGAGCGCCAACGCGCTGGCCGAAAAGGCGGATGTGATCGTTGCCGTAGGCACCCGGCTTCAGGACTTTACGACCGGGTCGTGGACCGCATTCGCCAGGGATGCGAAGTTTATCGGTATCAACGCCGCCCGTTGGGACGCGATGAAACACCGCTCGCTACCGGTCGTCGGCGATGCTCTTGAGGGTGTGAACGAACTCGACGCGGCCTTGGGCGATTGGACGGCCGATGCTGCGCACATGAAGACCGCCAAGGCGCTGTTCCAGGAATGGGACAACCTCCTGACCGAGCATCAGACGCCCACCAATCAGCCGCTTCCGACCTATGCCCATGTCGTCGGTGCAGTGAACCGGGCGGCGGGTGACAATGACAATATGATCACCGCGGCCGGCGGTCTCCCGGGCGAAGTCCAGAAGGGCTGGCGTGTGAAATCTCCCAACACGTATGACCTGGAATTCGGGTTTTCCTGCATGGGCTATGAAGTGGCCGGTGGCTGGGGCAATGCCATGGCCAACGACGGCAGGTGCGACACCTACGTCATGGTGGGCGACGGGTCGTACATGATGATGAACTCGGACATCTATTCGACGGTGCTGACTGGCCACAAGCTGATCGTCATCGTCTGCGACAACGGCGGGTACGCGGTGATCAGCCGGCTGCAAGAGTTCAAGGGCACGCCCGGATTCAACAATCTGATCAAGGATTGCCGGATCGAGAACCGCTCGGAACCGCTGCACGTGAATTTTGCCGACCATGCCAGGTCGATGGGGGCCGAAGCGCGGCATTGCGAAAGCCTCGCAGACCTCGAAGCGGCACTTGAATGGGCCAAGGGGAATGAAAGAACTACCGTTCTGTCGATCAACACCGACGCCTATGCCTGGGTGCCGGGGGATGCCGACTGGGATGTTGGTGTGCCGGAAGTCTCTGAGCGCAAGGCAGTTCAGGAAGCCCGGGCGCATCAGGAAGAAATCCGCAAGAAACAGCGCGTTGGAGTGTGACGACATGCTGAAAGCCAAACTGGGCATGTCGCCCATTGCCTGGTGGAATGACGACCTGCCGGAACTGTCGGACGACGTTACGCTTGAAGAATGTCTGCGTCAGTCGCGCAGTGCGGGGTTCACCGGCATGGAACTCGGGCGGCGGTTTCCCTCGGATCCCGACGAGATGCTGCCGATCCTGCGCGCTGCTGACGTGACGCTC
>JAHEGF010000163.1 GCA_024645155.1 Phyllobacteriaceae bacterium
TTCGCCTTTATTCTCGCAATGCGCCACAAGGAGGGTAATGTTGAGCAGATCGACGATCTGGCAGGTATTGCCTCGACCAATCCGGTTATGGCGACGATCTTGACAGTCCTGATGTTTTCATTGGCGGGTATCCCGCCGCTCGCCGGTTTCTGGGCCAAATGGTATGTTTTTCTTGCTGCAATCGAGGCGAACTTGTTCGCACTTGCGGTGATCGGTGTCATCGCCTCCGTGGTGGGCGCCTATTATTATCTGCGCATCATCAAGATCATGTGGTTCGACGAACCCGAGGGTGGATTTGAACCGATGGCAGGCGAGTTGCGGCTGGTGCTTGGTCTGTCCGGCGCGTTTGTGCTCTTCTATGTCCTGGTTGGTGGCCCGATTGCTTCGATCGCCGAAGCTGCAGCCAAAACCTTCTTCTGACATTGACCCCTGAGGCCCAGAGCGTTCCCGGACTGCCGGGTTACAGACATCTCGCGCTCGGCGATACGGTTTCGACCAATTTTGAAGCTTTGCAACGCAGCCGTCAGGGTGACCCTGGCGGGTTGTGGGTGACAGCCGAACGCCAGTTGGAGGGGCGCGGGCGCCGTGGCCGCAAGTGGGTATCCGAAAGCGGCAATCTTTACGCGTCACTTCTGTTGATCGACCCGGCGCCGGTTGCGCAGATAACGACTTTGCCGCTGGTTGCCGCCTTGGCCGTCCACAAAACGCTCGCTCCATTTTTTGCAGACCGTCCGGTTACGCCGAAAATCAAGTGGCCGAACGATATCCTTGTCGGCGACGCAAAGATCAGCGGAATTCTACTGGAGAGCGAGAAAATTCCGGGCCACGGATTGTCTGCGGTGATTGGCTGCGGCATCAATTGCAGTCATCACCCCATTCTTGAAGACCTCGAGGCAACCGATTTGCACGATTGCGGGCTCGAAGTAACCGCGCAGGCATTGTTTCGGCGGCTCGCTATTGCCATGGATGATGGGCTGAGGCTGTGGGACAGCGGACGCGGATTTGCATCGATACGGCGGTTGTGGCTCGATGCTGCCCGTGGAATCGGCGAACCCGTTACCGTTAATCTCCACGATGGACAGATAAATGGAATTTTTGAGGATATTGACGAAGATGGGCACTTGGTGCTTTGCCTTCCCGGCGGTGCAAAGCATCTTGTTTCTGCCGGCGATTTGTTCTTTGAACCGGCAACGGGAAGGTTAAGATGACCAGCAAGAGCGTACCGGAACTGGTTTTTGTGCCGCTTGGCGGCCTCGGTGAAATCGGCATGAATTTCGCCATGTATGGTTTCGGTCCGGCAAGCCGCCGGCAATGGATCATCGCCGATTGCGGCGTGACTTTTCCCGGTCCGGATCTGCCCGGTGTCGACCTGGTATTCCCCGACATCCGTTTTGCTGAATCCGAACGGGAAAATATTGCCGCCATCGTTATCACCCATGCTCATGAAGATCATTATGGTGCGCTGCTTGACCTGTGGCCGAAATTGAAGGCCCCGGTTTACGCCACCCCGTTTACCGCCGGGCTTCTGGAAGCCAAACGCCAGTCTGAACGTGGCGTGCAGCCGGAAATTCCGGTTATCATCTACGATGCGGGCGACACTTTTGAAGTCGGTCCGTTCACGATAGAGGCGGTTGCCGTTACCCATTCGATTCCTGAGCCGGTATCCTTGGCGATTACGACGCCCGCCGGAACGATAATCCACACCGGCGACTGGAAAATAGACAAGCGCCCATCGATAGGTCCGCTAACCGATGAAAACCGCTTTCGCGCTATTGGCGATGCCGGTGTCCTCGCACTGATTTGCGATTCGACCAATGCAATGCGCGATGGCGATTCGCCGTCTGAGGAAGAAGTTGGCGAGAGTTTGCGTCAACTGATCGAGGAGGCGAGGGGCCGTGTAGCGATCACGACATTTTCATCCAATGTCGGACGCATTCGCTCGATTGCAGAAGCTGCGCGCGACGCCGGCCGAAAGGTGCTCGTTCTTGGCCGCTCGATGCGCCGTGTGATCGATGTCGCATCCGAATTGCATTATCTGGACGGTCTTCCCGAATTCCTTGCCGAGGAAGATTTCAGTTATCTCGACCGCAACAAGATCGTCATTCTCTGCACCGGCAGCCAGGGCGAGTCGCGTGCCGCACTGGCAAAACTTTCAAGGGAAGAAATGCGCAATGTCTCACTAACAGGCGGCGATACGGTCATCTACTCGTCGCGTGTCATTCCTGGCAACGAAAAGGCCATTCTTGACACCAAGAACCGGTTGATCGAGATGGGAGTACGGATCATCGAGGACACCGACGCCCTGGTTCACGTTTCCGGTCATCCTCGGCGCAATGAATTGCGCCAAATGTATAAATGGATCAAGCCGCAGATTGCTATTCCGGTCCATGGCGAGGCGGCTCATCTGGTTGCCCACGGCGAATTGGCACAATCGGAAGGTGTCAATCAGGTCATTCAGGCGCGAAACGGTGACATGGTCCGTCTGGCTCCTGGCATTGCCGAAATAGTTGACACGGTACCATCGGGGCGGACATTCAAGGACGGGCAGATAATCGCCGATTATGAGGGAGCCGGTATAGGCGAGCGCCGCAAATTGTCCTTTGCTGGTCATGTCGCGGTCTGTATCGAACTCGACGAGCGCCTGGAAATGATCGATGAACCTGATCTGGTTGCGTATGGATTGCCGGAATTCAATGTGCGCGGCGAGAATTTCGAAGATGCACTCATCGATGCCGCGTCTGGCGCCGTAAGTGGCATACCTCGTGCCCGCCGCAAAAATCTGGACCTGGTCGAAGAAGCGGTGCGGCGTGCCATACGTGCTGCTGCCCGCGATACCTGGGGCAAGAAACCGGTGACAACAGTGTTTGTGACGCGCCCGTGATTTGAGGACATCTGATGCTTGGAAGATTGAACCACGTAGCCATTGCCGTTCCCGATCTGGAAGCGGCCAGTGCAACATACCGCGATGATCTGGGCGCCGATGTTTCCGCGCCTCAGGCCTTGCCTGAGCACGGTGTAACAGTGGTCTTTATAAATCTTGGCAACACCAAAATCGAATTGCTGGAGCCTCTTGGCGAAAAGTCTCCGATCGCTTCATTTCTGGTCAAGAACCCCGATGGCGGCATGCATCACGTCTGCTACGAAGTCGATGACATCTTGGCTGCGCGTGACCGCGTAACGGCGGCCGGCGCAAGGGTGTTGGGCGATGGCGAACCGAGGACCGGAGCCCATGGCAAACCGGTGTTGTTTCTTCATCCAAAGGACTTCACCGGTACACTCGTTGAGCTGGAAGAGGTTTAGGCATTGGGTATTGGCACCGGTTTGGCGATCTTTTTCATCATCTGGTGGCTGGTGCTGTTTGTTGTGCTGCCATTTGGCCTGAAAACGCAGGACGATGACGGCGATGTCACGCTCGGCACCGTTTCGAGTGCACCCCGCGGCGCTCACATGGTTCGCGCCCTGATTGTCACCACCCTTGTCGCCGCCTTGATATTTTTTGCCTATTATTTGGCCGTCCGGGTCTGGGGAATCGGATTTCATTCCCTGCCAAAAATCTTTGGCATCTGACACCGTTCCAGACCGACTGCAGCCAGGAATTCGGGCAAAAAAAAGCAAGGCACGAAGCCTTGCATTTTCAATTCGGTCTGATCCATTCCGGATACCGGCGGCGGCGGATTAACGCGCCCGGATCTCATCCTCCCAAGACTTATAGACCGTACAGGGAGATATGGATCATCTCCTCTTGTTATTGAATCCACCCTAGTGCGCGGTAACGTAAAAGTCATCCTCTTTCTGCCTCGAATTGAACAAAAGTATGCTGCAATGCAACATAAAATTGCATGTTTGAACATTCGATGGGCAGCCGCTTTCCAATTCGAACCGAAGTGGCTAAGAAGCGGGACCAATCAGGGTTTCGCCGATTCAAAGGCGAGCCCGCAAATCAAAATCACGGACAACAGGCATGCGCCTTTCGCGATACTTATTACCGATCCTGAAGGAAAACCCGCGTGAGGCAGAAATCGTCTCACACCGGTTAATGCTGCGCGCCGGCATGATCAAACAGCAGGCCGCGGGCAGTTTCACATTGCTTCCGCTTGGCCTTCGTGTGCTTGACAAGATCAACCACATTATTCGCGAAGAACAGAATCGGGCAGGGGCCATCGAAATTCTCATGCCTACAATCCAGTCTGCTGATTTATGGCGCGAAAGCGGACGCTACGATGACTACGGCAAAGAGATGTTGCGTATGCAGGACCGGCATGAACGCGACATGCTGTTCGGACCGACCAACGAGGAAATGGTCACCGATATTTTCCGTTCCTTTGTCCGCTCATACAAAGATCTGCCGCTCAATCTCTACCACATACAGTGGAAATTTCGCGACGAGGTCCGCCCGCGTTTCGGGGTGATGCGGTCGCGTGAATTCCTCATGAAGGATGCCTATTCTTTCGACCTTGATTATGACGGTGCCAAGGCTGCCTACAACCGCATGTTTGTATCCTATCTGCGGACGTTCGAACGCGTCGGCTTGCAGGCCATACCAATGCGGGCAGATACCGGCCCGATCGGCGGCGATCTAAGCCACGAGTTCATCATTCTTGCCGAAACCGGCGAGAGCGAGGTTTTCTGCCACCGTAACTATTTTGACCTCCAAGTGCCCGGTGCTGACACCAATTTTTCCGATGACTCGCACATCTCTGAAATCGTGGATGCTTGGACGAAGCCCTACGCCGCGACCGACGAGATGCACGATGAACGCGCCTGGGGAGAAATCGCAGCCACAGACCGCGTCGCGGCACGAGGAATAGAGGTTGGCCATATTTTCCATTTCGGCACCAAGTATTCCGAAGCGATGAACGCAAGCGTAACAGGTCCTGACGGCAAGGAGCATTTCGTTTCGATGGGTTCATATGGCATCGGTCCAACCAGGTTGATGGCGGCGATCATCGAGGCTTCGCATGATGAAAACGGTATCATTTGGCCCGGTGCCGTTGCCCCTTTCGATGCGGTATTGATCAACATGAAACCGGGTGATGAAAAATGTGACCGTGTGGCCGGGCGCCTTGAACAGGACCTGACTGCGGCTGGCTGCGATGTGCTTCACGACGACACCGATCAGCGCGCCGGTGCGAAATTTGCAACTGCCGACCTGATCGGGGTTCCCTGGCAGGTGATTGTCGGCCCGCGCGGTGTCGGTGCCGGCGAAGCGGAAATCAAGAACCGCGCAAGTGGTGAACGGATAGCCGTTCCCATTGCCGATGTCGCCGCACGGTTGGGAAGTGCCCCATGAGCGAGGGATCAAAAACCGTTCGCGGAGCGGGTCCGTTTTCGGATTTTGAACGCATGGTGGCATGGCGTTACCTGCGGTCACGCAGAAAGGAAGCGTTCATATCGGTCATCGCCGGATTTTCATTTGTCGGGATTGTGCTGGGTGTGGCTACACTGATTATTGTAATGGCAGTAATGAATGGATTTCGTAGTGAACTCCTGACCCGTATTTTGGGAATAAACGGCCATCTTATCCTGCAACCGATAGACCGGCCGCTTGAAGATTATGAAGCTGTTGCGAAGCGTATTTCTGGTGTTGAAGGTGTGCGGTTTGCTATCCCGCTGGTCGAGGGCCAGACTTTGGCGTCGGGAACCATCGGTGCGGGGACCGGTGCCCTTGTCCGAGGGATGCGTGCCAGCGATATCGACAAGCTGGAGATCATTTCAAAGAACATTCGCCACGGAACGCTGGAGCAGTTCGAAGACCGCGAAGGGGTCGCGATCGGGGTGCGCATGGCGGACAATTTGGGCCTGGCGCTTGGTGATATCATCACCCTGGTGACGCCGGACGGCGACGTCACGCCGCTTGGGGTAACACCACGAGTGAAGGGATACCCCGTTAACGCGATTTATGAGATCGGAATGTCGGAATATGACGCCTCGATCATATTCATGCCCCTCAGCGAGGCGCAACTGTATTTTAATTCCGAAGGCCGTGTCCAATCAATCGAGATATTTGCAGAAAATCCCGATGACGTCGGCGAACTTCGCGCACCTGTCGAGGAAGCCGCCCAACGGCCTGTTTTTCTGGTCGACTGGCGTCAGCGGAATGCGACTTTCTTTTCGGCACTGGAAGTCGAACGCAATGTCATGTTCATGATATTGACGTTGATCGTGTTGGTCGCCGCATTGAACGTCATTTCCGGTTTGATCATGCTGGTCAAGGACAAGGGACATGATATCGCGATCCTGCGAACCATGGGGGCATCAAGCGGATCGGTCATGCGAATATTCTTCATGACCGGCGCCGCCATTGGTACGGCAGGTACGGTCGCCGGTGTCATTTTGGGAATTGCCGTGTGCCTGAATGTGGAGAGCATCCGTCAATTTTTTTCCTGGCTTTCGGGTACAACGCTCTTTAATCCCGAGCTCTATTTCCTGAGCCAGCTTCCCGCAAAGATGGATTTTGGTGAGACTGTGACCGTGGTCGTAATGGCATTGGTTTTATCGTTCCTGGCGACCCTGTTTCCCGCTTGGCGGGCGGCGCGCATCGATCCGGTCGAAGCTCTGAGATACGAGTGATGACGACTATCAAACCTCCTGTTTTGCAATTGAAGTCAGTCAGTCGCCACTATTCGCAAGGGGGCAGGAAACTTTCAATTCTGGACGGTGCAAATCTCGAGATTGCCACGGGAGAAATGGTCGCTCTTGTTGCCCCCTCGGGCGCTGGCAAATCGACATTGCTGCACATCGCAGGCTTGTTGGAGCCGCCGGATGCCGGTGAAGTCGTGCTCGCCGGGCGCACATCGGGGCGCTTGTCTGACGATGAACGCACGGCGCTACGCCGCAACGATGTCGGATTTGTCTATCAGTTCCATCACTTGCTGCCGGAATTCTCCGCCCTTGAGAACATCATGCTGCCACAACTTATCCATGGCCTTGACCGTGAGGCGGCACAGGAGCGCGCGAGCCAACTGCTCGACTACATGAAGATCGGACCGCGCGCAGAACACCGCCCGTCGGAATTGTCGGGAGGCGAGCAGCAGCGTGTTGCGATAGCGCGCGCGGTGGCCAACGCGCCACTCATTCTGCTTGCCGACGAGCCAACCGGTAACCTTGACCCGCAGACCGCTTCCTACGTGTTTGAAGCGCTCGAGGCACTGGTACGTCAATCCGGCTTGTCAGCCCTGATTGCCACTCACAATCACGAGATTGCACGGCGCATGGATCGCCGTGTGACACTTCAGGCCGGGCAGATCATCGAAACGAAATAGTATTTGTTGATACAAGGTACCGGTCCGGCAGCTTGTGGCGTGTCAACCGGATAGCCGACTATTGACAATTTTTATAAAATAGAACATATTGAGAACATATTAGGTTCATAAAAAGAACATTGGAGTCAGAAATGCCCGAATTGCTTCAAGATGTGATCTCCCTGTTGTCCGTTTCCACCTTCGTGATTGCGATAGCAATGTTCATTGGCGCCATGTGACTGCCAGATGCCTGCAAGCCTGTAATTCTGTTGACAGGCTGACATGATCGAGAAATTTCTTATCCTGAATTCCGGCTGCAGGTAGACA
>JAHEGF010000411.1 GCA_024645155.1 Phyllobacteriaceae bacterium
CCTGCCACAGGCCGAACACTGGCTGCCCGCTGAACGGCTGCAGCGGGAGTTCCAGGCGGTAGGGTTCTATTTTTCGGCACATCCGCTCGATGAATATGCAGAGGCGCTCGAAAAGATGCGTGTCCAAAGCTGGGCCGAATTCCAGCTGGGCGTCAAGCGGGGCGCGACGGCCGGACGCCTGGCTGGCGCGGTAACTGCTAGACAGGAACGCAAGACCAGGACCGGCGGCAAGATGGGGATCATCCAGCTCTCGGATGCTTCCGGCCAGTTTGAAGCGGTGCTGTTTTCCGAAACTCTCGCCCAGTACCGCGACTTGCTGGAGACGGGTTCGTCGGTTGTGATAACGGTTGCGGCCGAAGACCGGCCGGAAGGCATCAGCCTGCGTATCAACTCGGTGCAAAGCCTCGAAAAGGAAGCAGCCCGCAGTCAGAAGGAACTTCGCGTTTTCGTTCGCAATTCGGAGCCGCTGCAGGCGCTTTCATCGCGCCTTTCGCCACGAGGCGATGGCCAGGTTAGCTTTGTCGTTATCCGCCAGGATGGCAGCGGTGAAGTGGAGATAGGACTTCCCGACCGCTATGCCGTCTCACCGCAGGTTGCCGCGGCGATCCGCTCTGTCCCGGGCGTGGTTGATGTCGAGCTTGTGTGATTGAACCTGCCGGTATCGTGCCTATTTCTGGTCCCTTTGCGGCCGCGCGTTACGGCCACGTCCGAATGTGTAACCGGTTTCAACTGCCTTCCTGCCGAATTTCTCGCGAACCTTGTCGATTGCCGCTTCGGCATCCGCGCGCCGGCGAGCCTCGATATCCACCAGATCGGGCGGATCGGCACGGCTGTCGTCGCTCAGATCTGCAACGCCGATACCGATAAGCCGGAATGCGGTACCATCGGTTTCACGCCTCAGCAATTCTGTGCCAACCCGGAAAATGCGATCGGCGAGGCGTGTCGCATCGGGCAGTTGACGATTGCGTGTACGGGTGACGAAATCACGCGTCTTCAACTTCAAGACGATACTGCGGCCGGCAATGCCACCCTTTTTCAGACGGGCGGAGACCTTTTCCGACAGGCTGCGCAAGACCGGCACAAGATCGTCATACGATGAAAGATCGGAATTGAATGTTGTCTCCGAAGAAACGCTCTTTGCCGCGCCTCCGGCATTCACACGCCGTTCGTCCTCGCCGCGCGAGAGAAAGTAGAGCCTGTCACCCATGATCCCGTAACGCCGAACGAGGTCAGCGCGTTCCATGGTCTGCAATTGTCCGATTGTGCGGATCCCGTCGCGGTTCAGGGATTTCTCGAAAGCCTTGCCAACTCCCCAGATGGTTGTGACAGGCTGTTTCTTCAGGAAGGACAGCGCTTCTTTCCGCCCGATGACCGAAAATCCGCGTGGCTTGTCGAGGTCTGAGGCAACCTTGGCGAGGAATTTGCAATAGGACAATCCGACCGACACTGAAATTCCGATATCACGTTCGATATCTTGGGCTAACTGCGCCAAAACGAACGCAGGAGGCCTTTTGTGAAGGCGTTCGGTGCCGGAAAGGTCAAGAAAGGCCTCGTCGATGGAAATCGGCTGGACCAGCGGCGTAAGTGCCTGCATCCGTTCGCGAATATCGCGTCCGACCTGGGCATATTTTTCCATGTTCGGTTTGACAACGATTGCATCGGGGCAGGCTTTCAATGCCTTGAACATCGGCATCGCCGACCTCACGCCATGCATACGGGCAATGTAGCAGGCTGTTGATACGACTCCTCTTTTGCCGCCCCCGACAATCACGGGCTTGTCGCGCAATTCGGGGTTGTCGCGTTTTTCAACCGCGGCATAAAATGCGTCGCAGTCAATATGGGCGATTTCCAGCGTAAAAAGCTCGTTGTGGGTGAGAACTCTCGGACTTCCGCAACTCAGGCAGCGGCGCGGCGATGCCTGCAGGAATGTCAGGCAATCACGGCATAGGCCGGCCGGTATATCAGGCGGCTGTTCCATGGGCATCCCGAACATAAGAAGAACAACAGGACACTAAACTGCACCGTACCACGCCGCAAGTGCCCATGGTCAGGCGATATTCAGAGCCCGGCAGATTTCGTTGTGCGCGCTGTTCCAGCCATCGAGCCCGATAATGCCATGTTGCAGGGGAGGCATCACATCCTTGAACGGCTCGTAGGACATCAGGTGAAACAGGGATGCATCGGGCACAGACTTGCGCACGGACAAATGATTGTGCGGTATGTCGTCGATAAATGCGACGGGCCGGTCATGCCGCGATCTCATTGCCGCAATCGCCGGTCCTTTTGCCGCCTCGGTGGTGATAAGCGGGTAAGGGAATCCCTGACTGTCCAACAATGAGCGGCGCAATTGGTAATGGCGGTGCGGCATTGCAGTCAACATGACGATTGCG
>JAHEGF010000412.1 GCA_024645155.1 Phyllobacteriaceae bacterium
CAGAACCGCAGTCCGCGATAACCCCGGGCCAGTTTGTGGCCTGGTATGCGGGAGAGGAGTTACTGGGATCCGGCGTAATCGCTTAAATTGCCCGTAGTGCGGGTTAATGCTAGTTTTATGACAAACCGAATTACCGATCTATTCAATATTGACTACCCGATCGTACAGGCAGGGATGATCTGGGCGAGCGGCTGGCGGCTGGCTTCTGCCGTGGCCAATGCCGGGGGACTTGGGCTTATTGGGGCGGGAAGTATGTACCCGGAGGTGCTTCGGGAGCACATTCAAAAATGCAAACAGGCCACAGACCGCAGTTTTGGGGTAAATGTTCCCATGCTGTATCCCCAGATCGATGAAATCATGCGCATCATTGTGGAAGAAAAGGTGTCGTATGTTTTTACTTCAGCCGGAAACCCGAAAACCTGGACCTCTTTTTTGAAGGAAAATGGGATTACGGTTGTGCATGTGGTGAGTAGTGTGCGCTTTGCGCTGAAAGCCCAGCAGGCAGGGGTAGATGCCGTGGTGGCTGAGGGATTCGAGGCTGGCGGGCACAATGGTCGGGAGGAAACGACAACCATGACCCTTATTCCGGCGGTCCGGGAAAAATTAAGTATTCCCCTGATTGCAGCAGGCGGTATTGCCACGGGCAGTGCAATGCTTGCAGCCATGGCATTGGGGGCAGATGGCGTTCAGGTTGGAAGTCGTTTCGTCGCCAGTGCGGAGGCTTCTTCCCACCAGGCGTTCAAGCAGAAGGTCGTTGAGGCCGGGGAAGGGGATACACGACTTACGCTCAAAGAACTCGCCCCGGTCCGCCTGATCAAAAATAAATTCTATGAGGATGTGGAAGATGCCTATGCGCGGTGCGCGACTCCTGAGCAGCTTAAGGAATTGCTGGGACGGGCACGGGCCAAAAAGGGTATGTTTGAAGGCGATTTAGATGAAGGCGAACTGGAGATAGGCCAGGTTTCGGCCCTCATCCACAATATATTGCCTGCAGCTCAGATCGTCGCGAATATGATGGAAGAATTTCGGGTGGCCCGGGAAAAAGTTTCAGAATTTTCTATTTAACTTCCTTCAATTAATAGACAGATCGCTCAATTGCGATGTCTGAAAATTGCCATACGGTCTTAAATTCTTCCCGAACCGTTTTTGCCTCTGCTTCCTTACCCTGGGCATCCAGGGCTTGTGATAATCCGAAAAGAGACCATCCATTTTGCCGGAGGCGTTCAAGGTCTTCACGATATACCGTTTCGGCCTCCGAGTACTCGCCTGTATCCATAAGAATAGCACCGAGCGATTGCCTGGGCGGGATATGCCAGGCTGAAGGTTCTGTATAGGTAAGGGCGTCTTCGGCCGCGATGGCCTGCTTCAGGTGCTTAACGGCTTTATCGGAATCCCCCTCCAGATGTGCCAGTTCCCCGGCAACCACTTCATAGGCTACCCTCGCAATTTTATCTGATGAATTATGCGCCGTGGCCACGATCTCGGCGGTTGCCGGATCCTCCATAATCTTTTTTATCGCTTCAAGTTCTTCCCGGGCTTCGGAAACATTGTCTTTACGAATAAAGGCCAATCCCCTGGCGTAGTGACGCATCAGGTTCAGGTGTCGGATTTCGGAGGCCGGGGCTGGATACGTTAGGATGTCATTCCATTTCCCGAAACGAATATATGCCAGTAACGGGGTAGCAGCAAAATCCTGCAGGAAATGAAGTTCTCCCATTTCTCCCTGGGGTACTTTCTCAGCCGTCTTTTTAGCGGCGCTTATCGCTGTGCTGCTTTCCCCGATAAGACTGGATGCAGACCACAGGAAATGAATGTTATGCGGGTAATACCCCAGGGGATATAAACCCTGGGAGTAGCACTGCGAAATATAATCTTCATCGGCCGAGATGGCTTTATGGTTGGCCTCTACAGCATCTTTATAACGCCCTACGCGAATAAAGATATGAGAGGGCATATGCACCAAATGACCGGCTGCCGGCATCAATTCACCCAGGGCCTCGGCACTCGGGACACCGAGATCCGGATAAGGTAATTCCACCATATGGATATAATAGTGGTGGGCCCCGGGGTGTTTCGGATTGAGGGAAATTGCTTTTTCCAGGGCTGTTCTCGCCTCTGGTGTCTCGGGCATTGGGTTCCCTTCCAGGTCCCAGTAATTCCAGGGCATCGTATTCATGGCTGCGGCCGCATAGAGTGTTTGTACATCCGCATTTTCGGGATAGGCTTCCCGAACTTCTGCCATTTCCCGCAGATACGCTTCATTGAGCTGGGCCACGTCAATATCCCAGTCATCGCTATACCGGGCTTCGAGAGCCTTAATGAGCGCCTGTTCCAATTCTGTTCCCGCTGACATATTTACCTGTGCCTTTTTAAGTGCCTTC
>JAHEGF010000011.1 GCA_024645155.1 Phyllobacteriaceae bacterium
CACGGCGACGGATGCCGGCGATGCAGCCTACAAACAGGCAAATCTCGGGGCCCATCTCGCATTTGCCGCGCCCGGGGTGGAGATATTGTCGCTGGCGCCCGGTAACGGTTATGAACTGCGTACCGGCACGTCAATTGCAACGGCCCATGTCAGCGGATTGGCCGCTCTGCTAATTGCAAAAAGTCCGGGAATTACAGCGTTCCAGATTGGTGAAATCCTCCAATCGGCCTCGATTGATCTCGGCGAACCGGGCCGCGACCCGGTTTTTGGATATGGTATTCCCAACGCCAGTGCTGCATTGAAGGCGCTACCGGATCAATAAAATTATATTGTTTTTCAATACCTTGATTGCCGGTAACGCTTACCGGCAATTTTTTTTGAACCTTTTCTCTCCCCAACGCCACTCAAATTCAGGAGCACGAAGTTCCTGAAACAAAAACGCACTGGAGAAAAGAAATGTTCAAGAAATCAATCATCACCCTGGCCGCAGCAACAATCATGGCCACCGCAGTTCCTTCCATTTCCAACGCCCGTGATGGCGGCGGCAGCGACCGCCCCTACGCAACAGCCTACCACCCGGACAAGACCATAACGTCCCGCGGCCAAAAGAATGGCGACCGCAAAGTGACGACGAAGTTCAAGAATGGCAAGCCGAAGAAGGTTCGCAAAATGCGCCGCAAGAGCCGCCCGTGGGCCAGCTCAACCAATACGCGCACCGGCCGCACAACGCTTTCAGTCGGCAACGGCGCCGGAATGCCCCGCACCATCTTCCATTTCTCTGCCTTCGGCGGATTGGTAGGGATCGGATTTTCCAACTGATCACTCCCGGCAAACAACGGAAATCCCGCCATGGCCTGGCGGGATTTTCGCGTTTTTTGTAGATATTCCCAAACCGCCTTGCATGCTTGCCACCGTTGCCGCCGGTGACTACCATCCGCGCCAACCTGGCCATCGGGAAATATACACCGGAATGGAAAAAAAGCTGCGCATTGCCACCGGCATCGTACTCTACATCTTCATCACGATGCATCTGATAAACCTCGCACTCGGATTGCATTCGATCGCGCTGATCGAGGCGGCCAAGCCGTTTTTGACCGGGCCATGGTCTAATCCGGTTGGCGGCATGTTGTTGACGAGCGCGATGCTGGTGCACATGGCCCTGGGCCTGGGCTCGCTTTACCGGCGCAACACGCTGCTCATGAACAGGAGCGATACGGCGCAGTTGATAACCGGCCTCGCCGTGCTGCCGCTACTTGTCCCCCATATTGTCGGTACCGTTGCGGCCAAATACGCATATGGAATAATTCCCGACTACCCGCTCCTGATCCACTATTTCTGGATCGGCAAGCCGTCGGAGGGGTTGCGTCAGGTTCTCCTGCTCACGGTCGCCTGGGTGCATGGCTCGATCGGCTTGTTCATCTGGCTCAAACTGCGCTCCTGGTGGCCGCAATACGGCCATTGGATCTATCCGCTTGCTGTCATCGTCCCGGTTTGCGCGCTAACAGGGTTCTCGGAAGCCGGCAAGGAAGCCTTTGCCATGTCCGCGCCGCCGCAGCCTGCAGGCAACCCGGTCACGCAAGCAGCGCTCGACGGCCTGGCAACGGTGTCATGGTGGTGCCTGTCACTGTTTGCCGCTGCTGTCGCCGGTGTCCTGATTGCCCGCGCTGTCAGATTGGCAAGCCATGCCGGCGAGACCGAGATCGTCTATGCCGGTGACAAGACCATCGTTGCCCTGCGCGGCCTGACCGTGCTGGAAACCTCCCGGGCCAACGATATTCCCCATGCCAGCCTGTGCAACGGGCGCGGACGCTGCGGCACGTGCCGGGTGGCCATATTGGCGACCGACCATCCGCTTCCCGATCCGGGTCCGGAGGAAGCCGCCACATTGGCCCATTTTCGCGCACCGCAAAACGTCCGACTGGCCTGTGCCCTCAAACCTGGCGGCGGCACAATGACCATCAAACGCCTGTTGCCAGCCGATATCCTGCCAGCAGAGGTCCGGGATTTCAGTGAAAATGCGCACGGTACCGGACCCGGACCGGCAGAAGAACCCGTTGTGCCGTCAACGGCACAGGAGGTCGCGACATGATCCGCCTGAAAACGGTTGTTGCCGCCTTTCTTCTTGTTGCGTTTTTTGCCGCCCTGACCGGTGCAACGGCAGCACAGGGCCTGACGCCCAGCATGTCTCAACCATCTGCCGAACAGCCTGCCGTGACCGGCGATCCGTCGCCCAACGACATCCGCGAACTGATGCGGCTCCTGTCCGATCGCGAAATGGTGGAGTGGCTGAAAAACCGTGCCGCGGAAACGGGACAGGGAACCAGTTCCGCCAGCGTAACTTCCTACCGCGAAACCGTTGCCAAACTGATCGCCGGCGCCCGCAATCGCGTGCATGATATCGTGACCGCCTTTGCGTCCCTCCCCGAAGGTATAGAGACGCTGAAAAACCGCGCCGACGAGATCGTGCCGCCGGGCCGTGGTCTGCGTGCGGCAACCTATGTGGTGATATTCCTGTTTGTCGGGGCCGGCCTCGAATGGCTGTTCTGGCAATATTTCCAGCCTGTGAGGTTGCGCATCGAAATCAGCCGGCCGGAGCGGCTGGCGCACCGTTTCGCCGCTGCCGCCGGCCGTCTTGCGCTGGCTGCTGCTGCCGTCGCGGTTTTTGCCGTCGGGAGCATCGGCACATTCCTGGCATTTGACTGGCCACCGATCCTGGAGTGGATGATCGTCAATCTGCTGCTTGGCGTGGTGGTCCTGCGTGCTGTCATCGCCTTGTGCACCTTCCTGTTTGCACCGCGCATTTCGCGGCTCCGCCTGGTCCCCCTTTCGGAAGTGGCAGCCCGCCAGGCATACCGCTGGGTCGTCGGCACCGCCTTCGTGTGGGTCGGCGGATTGCTTATCGCCGACGCGCCGCGTCGCATGGCGGTCGCAACCAATTCCGGACCCGGTGGTTACGCCACCGCCGAGGCGGTTGCGGGCATCGCCGGGATCATCACTTCGCTGGTGGTAATCGCGGCGATCTGGCGCCTGTCACCCAAGGTGCGCGCCGCTGAAGCGGCAACCGGCCGCCACGGCCGAAGGCTTTCCCGTTACAATTTTGCACCTGTCGTCCAGACCGTTCTGGTCATATTGATCATGGTATCGTGGTTTGGCGGCATCCAGCAGGTTACCGGAACATTGATTATCGCTGCGCTGGTCCTGCCCCTGCTCCATCTTGCGCGCGTGCTCATCGACCACTTCTACGACGAGGCCGAAAGACCGCTCGCTTTGCCGCGGCGCGGAGAACCGGGAGACACGGACGAAACCGTATCTGCCACGCAAGATCCGCTAGCGGCCGTCACGTCCGATAGCTCCGAATCCGCTGAAAGCGGGCCGGCCGCCGCAGAACCCGTGGTTGATCGCTACGACTACCAACGCCCGATCGTTCATCGCCTCGCGCGCCTGCTGATCATCATTGGTTCGATCCTGGCGCTCGGTGCAGTGTGGGGCGTCAATATCCTGGCGTTGTCGAGCACATCCACCGGTCTCGGCAGGGTTGCCGGTATCGCTGTGGACATTTCCGCAGCACTGCTGGTTGCTGACCTGATCTGGACCTGGGCGAAAACCGCCATCGACCGCAGGCTGGAAGAAACCGGTTCGATTCAAAATGATCTGGGCCCCGGCCCGGAGGCGCGAATCCTGACCTTGCTGCCGATCTTCCGGATGACGCTTCTGATTGTCCTTCTCACCGTGGTTGGGCTGACCCTGTTGTCGTCTCTGGGTGTAAACATCGCACCCATTCTTGCCGGTGCCGGTGTCATTGGCATCGCCGTCGGCTTTGGTGCGCAAGCGCTCGTGCGAGACGTGTTTTCAGGCATATTCTTTCTGTTGGACGATGCATTCCGGGTCGGTGAATACATTGAAATGGAAAACCTGCGCGGCACCGTCGAATCCATGTCGTTGCGCTCGCTGAAAGTGCGTCACCACCGTGGCGCGGTCCACACCATCCCGTTTGGAGAGTTGAAGTCGCTCACCAATTACAGCCGCGACTGGGTCATGATGAAGCTGGAATTCCGCGTTCCGTTCGATACCGACATCATGCTCGTCAAGAAGATCGTCAAGCGCGTTGGCGCCGAACTGCTCGCCAACGAGAATTACGGCAAGCACATCATCGAAACCCTGAAAAGCCAAGGGGTGCGGCGCATGGAAGAGTTCAACATGGTCGTCGGCGTCAAGTTCATGACCAAGCCCGGCGCCCAGTGGGTCATTCGCCGCGACGCCTACCAGAAATTGCGCGACGAGTTCGACAAGAACGGAATCAGTTTTGCCGAACGCAACGTCAAGGTTCAGGTGGTTTCCGACCATCCCCTGACCGAAGAGCAGAAAAATGCAGCAGTCGGCGCCGCGCAAAACGCTATCGAACAGCAGATCGGGCCGGAGGGTGCAGCACCGGCACCCGATGAACCCTAGAGTGCTTCACGCTCAAATGGAATCGTTTGGGCGCCGGAATTTCCCGTTCTGGCTAGAAGCGTGAAGCGACGCGGTGCGAGCACCGTAAGCTTTGCGCGACGTTGTCCAGGGCGGGAAAGGGCAAGCTCAAGCGATTGCAGGTTCTTGATCATTTCAATAGTTTGCGCCTTTCAGGCCTGGATGTCCTTTCCGCCTCTGCCCTTCGGGCGTTCGGCTGGGAAAACGTCCACTGGACCTTTTGCCGGGCAAGCCCGATAAACCAGTCCTCACAGTCAAAATCCTCGCACGACATTCATGTCGCGCTCCGGTATTCTCCTTGCCGAGACGAAAAACCCTATCCGCCAAACTGTCTCCATTTGAACGTGAACCGCTCTAGCTGTCGAGCATTTCCTTGACGATAGTGGCCAGCTGTTTCAGCGAGAACGGCTTGGGCAGGAAACCGAATTTCGCGTCAGCGGGCAGGTTTTTGGAGAACGCCTCCTCGGCGTAACCCGACACGAAAATGAAACGGATATCCGGCTGCACCTTGCGCAATTCCTTCAGCAAGGTCGGCCCGTCCATTTCCGGCATGACGACATCGGAAACAACGATGTCGATCTTGCCCTCCAGCTCCTCGAAGACTTCCATGGCCTCGACGCCCGACGATGCCTCGTGGACGGTGTAGCCGCGCGATTGCAATGCACGCACACCGCCCATCCTGACTGCATCCTCGTCTTCGACCAGCAGAACCGTAGCCGAGCCGGAAAGGTCGCGCATGGCTTCGACTTCCGACTTCACACTTGCGGCTGCCGCTTCTGCGCTTTGGACGATCGCCAACCGGTCATCACTGGATGCGCCATCGGCTGTCCTGGATATTGCCTCCTCGTTTTGCGCCAATTCGTGGCGCGGCAAGAGGACGCGGAAAATCGTACCCTGGCCCAGTTCCGATTCCGCATAAATGAAGCCGCCGGTCTGCTTGACGATACCGTAGGCCATCGACAGGCCGAGCCCGGTTCCCTTGCCCACGTCCTTGGTTGTGAAAAACGGTTCGAACACCTTTTTCAGCACGTCCGGTTCGATACCCGTCCCCGTGTCTTCGACCTCGATGGCGACATAGTCTGCGGCAATCAGTTCGCGGTGGCTCAGCTCACTGCATTCCTTCTCCGTGATATTGCGCGTACGCACCGTCAGCGTCCCGCCATCGGGCATCGCATCGCGCGCATTAACCGCCAGGTTGACGATCACCTGTTCGAACTGCCCGAGGTCCGCCTTGACCGGCCAGAGGTCGCGTCCGTGATCGATATTGAGTTCGATCCGGTTGCCCACCAGACGGGCAAGCAGCATGCGCAGATCGGCAAGAACGTCAGTCAGGTTCAGCACCTCCGGACGCAACGTCTGGCGCCGCGAAAATGCCAATAGCTGGCGCACTAGCGAGGCGGCACGATTGGCATTCTGCTTGATGTTCATGATGTCGGGAAACGACGGATCGGACGGACGGTGATTGGAAAGTAGCAGGTCCGATGCCATGATTATGGCGGTCAGCACGTTGTTGAAATCGTGGGCAATGCCGCCGGCTAGCTGTCCCACGGCCTGCATTTTCTGGCCCTGCGCCATTTGCGCTTCCAGCGTCTTTTGTTCCGTGGTTTCGACCGCATAGACGATAGCCGCTTCTTCAACGGCCTCACCGGAACCGGAATCGGCGACTGCATTGACATAAAACCGCATGTGGCGGTCTTCGTCGTCGGGCAGCACCGAATCGATGGGAGCAATTTCTGCCTGGTGCTGGTGCGCCCGTTCGACGGCATTGGCAAACGCTGCGCGGTCCCGCTCATGAATGACCGTGTCGAGGCGGACATGGCGGTCGACATCATCCTGGTCGACAACACTTGCAAACAGCGACAGGAACGGCGCATTGGTTCGCAGGATACGGCCATTTGTGTCGACGCTTGCGATGGCCATTGGCGTTGAATTGAAAAACCGCGTGAAGCGCACTTCCGAAGCCCGAAGGTCCGCCGATCCGTCCTCGCCCTGGGTGCGGTTCAACACGATCGTCCGCGTCGGTCCGGGTGAACCGTCGCGGCTCGATGTTACCCGGTGCATGAAACGCACCGGCAGCACTTCGCCATTGGTCTTGGCAAGGTCGAGGTCGACAATGGCGTTGCGGCTGGTTCCCGCGTCGGCCTTGACCGCGCGCATCAATGCCATCCCGTCTCCGGCGACAATGTCGGCCAGCGTCATCGAATTGGCCCGGAAAGATGCCAGGTCAAGACCGAGCCATTCGGCAAGCGTCGCGTTGATATAGGTGAGCCGTCCGTCGCTTCCCGTGGCAAAAAAACCGGCCGGGGCATGATCGAGATGATCGATTGCCTTTTGCAGATCCTGGAAAAACTGCTCCTGTTCGGCACGTTCGCCGGAAATGTCACCGACCTGCCAGGCCTGGTAGGGTTGGGCCTCGCCCGCTAGCAGGAACGGCCGCGCGCGCACCCGGTACCAGCAGGCTTCGCTGCTAAACGGCTTGTCCAGCTTTTCGTTGAGGCGGAATTCGCTTTCGCCGGGCTTTCCGTCGGCGAGCCGCATCGAAAGCATGTCGACAACGCTGGCCGCCTCATCGCGGTTTTCCAGCAGTTCGGGCAGCATCTTCAGGTCTGCCACGGTGCTTGCGCCCGTCAGGTCGCCATAGGATTTGTTGGCATAGACGATATGGCCAGTCGAATCGGAAACCACCAGGCCCTGCGCCATCGAATCAACATATGCCTTCGAAAGGGCATCACCAACTGATCGCGGCGTGACCTGAACAAAACCCATGACCGAGGCAAACAGGTAAAACACGCCGATCATGGCAAGAATGCCGAGCATTCCAAGCAGGAAAGGTTCGCCAAGCCTTTCTTTGTAATAGGCAAATATGACTGCGGCGCCAACCAGAACCATGCCCAGCACCATCAGGCGCAGTACCGCACCGGGCTGGTTGTTCTGATCCACAAGCGGTGCCGGGTAGTTGTCCGAATGTGTATCCCTGTTCATGAAGTGGCGTCCCGCATTGCAACGATTCCCGGCAGTGCGCACCGTTGAATCACATTCTTGCGCATCGATAAAGGCCCACGGTGTTCTAAGTTGCCGATTGCCCGTCATCCGGTGCAATTGCAGTGGGCGCAAAAGTGGTTAGGGTGCTGGTAATTGACCAATTTCGCCGTTATCAACCGGTTTAATACCTGAGGGGCTGATAGGAGGGCTTTAGATGACCAGTTGGTTGTCCGCAATTGTAGGTGAAACCGCAGCGCCTGCTGTCACCCTTTTTGTATACGGTATCCTGATTATCGTCGTTCTGGTGCTGCTGGCATGGATAGCCCGGCGCACCATGGGCGGCACTTTTGTCGCCGGCGGTCACAACCGGCGCGCGCGTCTGGCCGTGATGGATGCTGCTGCTGTCGATTCACGCCGCCGTCTTGTACTCGTGCGCCGTGACGATATCGAGCATCTGATTCTGATAGGTGGTTCAAGCGACATTGTCATCGAACAGAATATCCGCATGACCGATCGCATTGGCAGTGCCGAACGCCCCGAGGCTGCACCGGAGAACGCCCGCGCCACGGAAAAATCCGCACCATCCCGGTCGCCGGCGCCCGAAGCAGCCAAACCGGCACCTCCGATTGGTGCAAGAGCAGATACTCCTGCAACATCTGCAGCAGCAGCAGTATCAGCCGCAGCAGCTACAGCCTACTCTGCGCATCCGGCAAAACCGGCCGAGGCGGCTCCACCGGTCCGGCCCGAGCCGCCGAAAATGCCACTGCGCCCGGCGCCAACGCCGGAACCACGCAAAGAGCCTGCCGCACAAGAACCCGCCACAAGAGCCGAAGCCCATCGGCCGGCGCCCGCGGCCCCGGTACCCGAAAAATCGCAGGATGCCGACGGAGATGACATCGATTCCGCGCTGATGGATGAACTGGAGGATTCGCTCCAACTGGATACGACGGCAGCGCGAAAAAAAACCGAATCGGAACAACCATCCCCGCAACAGCCGCAATCGGCCGACACCGTACACGAAACCCGGCCCTCCAGACCTTCGGATGACGAATCAAGCCCCGAAGACGACGAAGCAGTTCTGGACGACGATGAAGCAGGTGAGAACGAGGCAAGTCTGGAAGACGAAATGGAACGGCTTTTGCGGGACCTGTCTACCGGCACCAAACGCTGATCTGATGTGCAATCCCCGAACCTGAGACCAGGCAGCGGGCCGTTAACTGCCGCCATGCGGGAAGATGTTTTATACGACGCTGTCAGTCGTCGCGGTAGACCTTCTCGCGCCGTTCATGGCGCTCCTGGGCCTCGATTGACAGCGTGGCAATGGGCCGGGCATCCAGACGGCGCAGGCTGATCGGTTCGCCGGTCTCCTCGCAATAGCCATAGGTCCCTTCGTCGATCCGGTGCAGCGCCTCGTCTATTTTCGAAATCAGCTTGCGCTGCCGGTCGCGTGCACGCAGTTCGATTGCGCGATCGGTTTCCGACGACGCCCGGTCTGCCAGATCCGGATGGTTGATGTTATCCTGCTGCAGCGTCTCCAGCGTTTCGCGCGCTTCACGCAGGATTTCCTCTTTCCATTTGACCAGCTTTTGCCGGAAATAGTCTTTTTGCCGGTCATTCATGAACGGCTCATCATCAGTCGGATGATATTTTACCTCGGACGAAACACTCATACGACTCGTTCCCTGATGCCTATGGCGGGCCTATATATTCTCGCCCGTCCAATCGCACAAGTACGAAGACGCCGCCAATCACGGTAAAGTTAAATTGGTGTCCTCTGCATTGTCTGGCCCGTATCGGAACCGGGGATTAACCGGTTGCGCAATTGCAAAGCTGATCGCACCGCATTATTGGCTGGCAATGAGCAGGATTTTGTTGTTGCGGCACGCTCGTGCTGCCTGGCCGAGCCCCGGAATGCGTGATTTCGATCGTCCGCTGCATGATCGCGGGCGCACCGATGCCGAACGCCTCGGCCGCGAACTGGCAGCCCGCAACCTTGTTCCAGCAAAGGTGTTGTGCTCCGCTGCCACCAGGGCAGCGCAAACCTGGGCCGAGGTCGCACGCGGCTTGCCCGATGTTCCGGTCACCTATGACAAGGCGCTCTACAGCGAGGACGGCAATACCTACATGGACGCGATTCGCGGTGCTGACGCCGACCCGCTACTCATCATCGGGCACAATCCGATGCTTGAAGACATTGTCCATGCCCTTGACGGTGACAAGAACAACCGGTCGCAGTCGATCCTTGAAACCGGATATCCGACTTGCGGGCTGGCGGTTTTCGAGCTGGATGGCACACCGGGCTGCCTTGAGACAGGTTCGGCGCGCCTGACAGGCTTCCTTGCTCCCGGGCGCTACTGACGCCCGGTATCCGCGGTATAAGGCGGCGCGGTTTCATTTGCCCTGTGTGCCACCTATATGTGGATCGGATCGCGACGGGAGCATCGATTGGCATCACTGACATCAATGACGGACGAGGCCCTGATCGCATTCGACACGATATCGGATCGGGCAACATCGCTTTTCAGCCCGTCGCTGCGCCTTGGTGTGACCGGCCTGTCGCGGGCCGGCAAGACCGTCTTCATCTCGGCACTGGTGCACAACCTCCTCCACGGTGGACGCCTGCCTCTTTTCGAACCCGCCCAGTCCGGGAGAATTGCGCGCGCCTATCTTGAACCGCAACCGGACGACGGCGTTCCGCGCTTCCAGTATGAGGACCACATCGCCTCCCTGATCGATGACCGCGTGTGGCCGCAGTCAACACGTTCGATCTCGCAACTCCGGTTGACGATCGAATACGAAACTGCATCCGGTTGGGGCCGTTTGTTTTCCGGCGGACGCCTGTCGGTCGACATCGTCGACTATCCCGGTGAATGGCTGCTTGACCTGCCGTTGCTGGGCAAGTCCTACTTCGAATTCTCCCGCGAGGCCTTTGAACTGTCGAAACTGCCGGTTCGTTCACAGCTCGCGGCGGACTGGCACAAGGCCGCAGCAGCAGCCGATGCCAATTCGGAAGCCGACGAGATGACCGCACGCCAGCTTGCAGGACAGTTCACCGCATACCTGCAGGCGTGCCGGCACGACGAACGCGCGTTGTCGACGCTGCCGCCGGGACGGTTCCTGATGCCGGGCGACATGGAAGGTTCGCCTGCCCTGACATTTGCCCCGTTGCCGGAACTGGCCGGCGGTAAGGCCCGCGCCGGAAGCCTCGCAGCAATGATGGAGCGCCGCTACGAGGCCTACAAGACGCTGGTCGTCAAACCGTTCTTTCGCGAGCATGTCGCTCGTCTTGACCGCCAGATAGTCCTCGTTGATGCGATGCAGGCCATGAATGCCGGCGCCGGCGCGATTGCCGATCTCGAGCGCGCGCTGACCGAGATACTGGCCTGTTTCAGGCCCGGTTCGACAAATATGCTTACCGGTCTGGTTACCCGGCGCATTGACCGTATCCTGATTGCCGCCACCAAGGCCGATCATCTGCACCACGAGGGTCATGACCGGCTGCAAAAAATCGTGCGCCGCCTTGTCGACCGTGCCGCCAGGCGTGCCGGTGTGTCTGGCGCAAGTGCGGAGGTGCTGGCGATGGCGGCGGTACGATCGACCCGCGAAGGAACCGTCAAACATGACGGGGAAACCCTGCCTGTCATCATCGGAACTCCGCTGAAGGGCGAGACGATCGATGGTGAGCGCTACGATGGCAAAACCGAAACCGCGATATTTCCAGGCGATCTGCCCGCCCGTCCCGAAACGCTTTTCAAGAAAGCTGGTAACGATGGCGCTGGCGACGAACCGATGATCCGGTTCGTCCGCTTCCGCCCGCCGGTGCTGGAAACCAACGATACCGGGCTTGCCCTGTCGCTGCCGCATATCCGGCTCGACCGTGCATTGCAATTCCTTTTGGGAGACCGTCTGTCATGACCGAATCCGGACCGCGCAAACCGGCATCTTTCCGCGTCAAGCCGGACCGGGAACCGCAGCGCCCGGCAAGATCCGGTACCGGCAGAACCGGTCCCGCTCCAAGAAAGCCGCGCGCCGTCAGGGAAACATCGAAGGCCGTGATTGTCCCCGCCACCGACGATCCTTTCGACCTGCCCGATACGGTAGCCACGCCGCCCACACCTTCCGTGGCCTCCAGACGCCGCTCCTATCTGGTGCGCCTGTTCCTTGCTTCCATCGGCATTTTGGTCACGCTGGCAATTGGCCTGTGGGCCGACACGCTTGTCCGTAACCTGTTTGCCCGGTCTGACTGGCTTGGCTGGGCAGCGCTTTGTGCCGCGGGTCTTGCCACGCTTTGCCTGCTTCTGATCGTTATCCGCGAACTCGCAGCACTTTCCCGACTGGGCTCGGTGACAAGACTGCGTGCGCGGGCTGCCCGCGCCATTGCCGACAATGACAGCAAGGCTGCCCGAGCGGTAGCCAGGGACCTTGTAACGCTTCTTGCCTCCGATCCGGCAACCGCTGCCGGCCGCAAAACCCTTGAATCAGTGTCCGGTGAGGTAATCGACGGCAGCGACCTGATCGGGCTCGCAGAAACCGAACTTTTGCGGCCGCTTGACACCCGTGCCCGCAAATTGATCCTCGAATCTGCCAAGCGGGTGTCGGTCGTCACCGCCGTCAGTCCGCGGGCACTGGTCGATGTCGGCTATGTCCTGTTTGAAGCCGGTCGGCTGATACGCCGCATTTCCGAACTGTACGGAGGCAGGCCCGGAACCGCCGGTTTCTTCCGGCTTGCCGGCCGCGTTGCCAGCCATCTGGCGGTGACCGGCTCTATCGCGGTTGGCGACAGTTTGATCCAGCAGGTCATCGGACACGGCCTTGCGGCGCGCCTGTCGTCAAGGCTTGGCGAAGGTGTGGTAAACGGCCTTATGACCGCCCGGATCGGCGTTGCCGCAATGGATGTTGTGCGCCCGTTGCCATTCGCCCGCGAAAATAGACCGGGCATCGGCGGTTTTTTATCCGACCTGGCCCGCTTTACCGGCAAACCGGCCGAAAGTGGCGGCAGCGAAAAAAAATAGCCGCCAAACCGGGTAAGGCGGTTGCCCGAAATATAATCCGTTAACCATTGCAGGTCATGATCGCCTCCAAGGTAATCATTCCGCGTATAATGGGTTCCCGATGCTTCACAAGCTTTTCATCTCCTCGACATTCGCCATGGCTGCAACGGCTTTCCTGGCCCTTCCGGCAGCCGCCGCTGATCGCGACGCGGATTTTTTCAAGACCGTTGAGGGCGAGTGGTCAGGACCCGGCGAAATCGTTGCCGGCAAGTACAAGGGCACCAAGTTCATCTGCAACTTTACCGGCTCGACCCCGGCAAACACGGCCGGCATGGCGCTTGACGGATCATGCCGGGTTGGCGTGTTTTCGCAGAAAATGTCTGCAAGTGTCGAGCGCGTCGGTCGCGACTACAAGGGCAAGTTCCTCGATGGCGCCGCAGGCAAGGGCCTGGACGTAATCTCCGGCAATGTCGATGACGGTCGCGTCGTTTTCGGCCTCAACCGCAAGAAACTGAAAGGTGCGCTTCTGGCAAACCTTGCAGATCCCGACAACATGAAGGTTACCGTCTCGGTGCGCGTCAACAAGGAGCTTGTCCCGGTCATCGGCATGAACCTGAAGCGCCTCGACGTATCGTCAACCGGTTCGATCGCCCGCAAATAGCCTTTCCCGAAACACGTTCTAACGCCCGGCAGCTGGGGATTCCCACCACCCCGGACCGGCGATGACTTCAAGCCCTCTTCGATCCGTGTCATTGGCCAACTGCTTGACCGTTTTCCCCGCGATCTCCAGGTCGCCGGCGATTTCGGCCAGCGGCACCAGGACAAATGCCCGTTCGCCAAGGCGTGGATGCGGCACGATCAGTCCCGGTTCGTGAACCGGGCCGTCACTATGTTCGAGAATGTCGATGTCGATGAGACGCGGCCCCCAGCGTTCGCCACGGACCCTTTTCAGTTTCCGTTCCAAACCAAGGCATTCATCAAGCAGTGCGCGCGCACCAAGGCTGGTGCCGAGCACGGCGCAGGCATTGAGGAAATCGGGCTGATCGGTTTTTCCCCACGGCGGTGTGCGGTAAAGCGACGATACCGCCAAAACCGATATCCGTTCGTTGTTCTCGAGCATATGGAGTGCGGCAGTCATGGCCGCCGCCGGATCGCCCAGGTTTCCACCAAGTCCGATATGGGCGCTCTTATCCGGGCCAGGCAACGGTAACCTCGACATGATCAAGGATGCCCGGCACCGGCGCGTTGGGTTTGCGCACGGTAATCTCGGCACGCTTGACCTGCGGAAAATGCGCGCAGATCGCCTTTGCGACTTCCAGTGCCAGTGCCTCGATCAGGTAACGGCGATGTCCGGTGATGATTTCCTCGATCAACTGGAATGCTTCACCATAATTGACGGTGTTCTCGATACTGTCACTGATCAACGCATCACCGGGGTCGACCACCAGGGTCGCATCGACATAGAACCGCTGGCCAAGCGTTTCTTCCTCGTCGTGAACGCCATGACGGGCAAAAAACGCGCAATTGTGCATACGCATTGTGTAGGTCACGGCCGTCAATCTCCCTGTTGCCGCGCGATCATAGCATCTGTGACCGCCAGCGCATCCGCATTAAAAGCGACATTGTGTACCCGAAAAATATCAACCCCGCGCAACCGCAGGAAAACCGACGTCGCAGCGGTTCCGGCATCGCGATCGCCAGATTCCCGGCCCGTCAGGTGGCCGATGAAGCGTTTGCGCGACGTGCCGGCCATCACCGGGAAGCCAAGGGCGGCCAGTTCGCCGCTCCGTGCCATGAGTTGCAGGTTTTCCTCGCCATTCTTGGCAAACCCGAAGCCCGGATCGATAACGAGGTGGTCATTCCGGATCCCCGCGGATGTGGCGATGTTGAATGTCCGTTCGAAGAAAACCCGCTGATCCTCGATCACATCGGCGCGCTTGTCACGCCCGCGCCCGGTATGCATCGCCACCAGCCCGGCGCCGGTTTCAGCCACCAGGCCGGCAATGTCGGGTTCGCGGTGCAGTCCCCAGACATCGTTGACAATATGCGCGCCGGCAGCCACCGCCAGCCGCGCCGTCTCCGCCCGGTAGGTGTCGGCCGATATCAGCGTATCGCTATGCGCTGACAGCCATTCGATCACCGGCAAGATGCGGCCCTGTTCTTCGCCGGCCGATACCGCCCCGGCTCCCGGACGCGTGGATTCGCCGCCGACATCGATGATCGCGGCGCCCTCGCCGATCATGCGTTGTGCCTGCGCAATGGCGGCGTCGAACGTGTCAAACGCACCGCCATCGGAAAACGAATCCGGCGTGACATTCAATATGCCCATGATCCGTGCGGTTGGGCCGAGTTCAAGACTGCGGCCGTGGGCGAGACGCCATGTGCGGGTGATGGGGGTCATTGCCGTTATTGCCGGTCCTTGGTGGTCGATGCCAAACAGGCGGATGAAATTTCAACGATGCCTTTTTCCATACACGACGGTAGCGGGGAAGCCATTACCGTACAATCATCGCAAACGACCACGCAGAGCCCAATCACCGGAACCCATGCATTTCCGCCATGCGCTCAAACATTTGCCTTGCGCGCGGCGCGCCGTCAGCGCATGGTCAATCATGATGTCACGCGTCAAATACCGTATCCTGGCCGCCACAGCCGCGGCGTTTCTTGCGCCTGTAGCCGCATTGCCTGCACACTCGGCCAGCGTTTCAAAGACCTACAGCTATTTTTCTATCGGCGGGAAGACACTGGGCGAGATCGAAAAGGAACTCGACCGGCGCGGCCCCAAGGTCGAAAGCACCGGACAGCGCCATCCCGGCGCCACCACCATGGAATTCACCACGCGGCTGACCTTTGAAGACGGCAAGCGCTGCCGCGTTGCCAATGCCGATGTGCGCGTCAAGGCGCGCATCAAACTGCCGCGCTGGCGCGCCCGCAGTAGCGCCTCCCGCGAGACATCGCTGGTCTGGGATACGCTATCTTCCGACATTAAGAGACACGAAGAAAGCCATGTAATCATTGCGAAAAATCATGCTCGCGAACTTGAACACGCCCTCAAGGCAATGGGAACGCTTCAAGACTGCGAAACCGCCAAGGCAAAGGCGAAGAAAATCACCGACCGGGTGCTTGCCAAACACGACGACGCACAGGAACGCTTCGACCGGGTAGAGGGAATAAACTTCGAAAACCGCCTGCTGCGGCTGCTCAAATACCGCATTGAGCGCATCGAGGACGGACGGCTCTAGGGGTCGGGACGCTAGCGCACCCCGAGCTTTTTCTGCAGGCTGGTCGACGACGTCGTGTACTGGAATACGATCTTTTCATCAGGATTGCAGATACGCTTTGCCGCCTGCGCCATCAGGGCGACTTCATGAAACCCGGACAGGATGAGCTTCAGCTTGCCGGGATACCAGTTGATGTCGCCAACTGCGAAAATCCCTTTCTCCGATGTCTCGAATTTCTCCGTATCGACCGGGATGAGGTTCTCATGCAAGTTGATGCCCCAGTCGGCAATCGGCCCGAGTTTCATGGTCAGGCCGAAAAACGGCAATAGCCGTGTGCACGAGATTTCGACGTCGCCATCCGGCGACTTGACTGTCGCACCGGTCAGCTGGCCGTTGTCGCCGTGCAGCGCGGTCACCTGCCCCATCTGGAACGTCAGCTTGCCCTGATCGCGCAGCGCCAGCATCTTGTTGACACTGTCGGGAGCGGCACGAAATTCCGGGCGCCGGTGTACCAGTGTCAGGCTTTTTGCAATCGGCTGCAGGTTCAAGGTCCAGTCGAGCGCGGAATCGCCACCGCCCACCACCAGCAGATCCTCGCCGGCGAACATTTCCCGGTGCCGCACGGAATAGAAAACGCATTTGTCTTCAAAGGCTTCTATGCCGGGTATCGGCGGGCGTTTCGGCTGGAAAGAGCCGCCCCCGGCAGCAATCACCACGACCTTGGCTTCAAACACCTCGTTTTCGTCGGTGGTCACCCGAAAGCTGCCATTGTCCAGCTTTTCAAGCGAAGAAACCATCCGGTTGAACGTGAATTGCGGGCCGAAGGGCTTGATCTGCTCCATCAGCTTTTCAACCAGCCCCTGGCCGGAAATCTCCGGCCACGCCGGAATGTCGTAGATCGGTTTTTCCGGATAGAGTTCGGCACACTGTCCGCCCGGCCGGTCGAGAATATCGATCAGATGGCATTTCAGGTCATACAGGCCGAGTTCGAACACGGCAAACAGGCCTACAGGCCCGGCACCTATGATGAGCACGTCTGTGCGGGTGATGTCATTCATTTGCACCGCTCTCGGGAATTGGTATTCAGGCCTGGCGCTCGGGCACCCTTACGACCAGGCCGTCAAGCGCATCGGACACCTTGATCTGGCAGGAAAGTCGCGAATTGGGCTGCACGTCATAGGCAAAGTCCAGCATGTCTTCTTCCATCGCCTCGGGTTCGCCAACCGTGTCCGTCCATTTTTCATCGACATAGACGTGGCACGTCGCGCAGGCGCATGCTCCGCCACATTCGGCCTCGATGCCGGGAACCGAATGCTTGATGGCATTTTCCATGACCGTCGAGCCGTTTTCGGCATCGATGTCATAGCGTGTACCGTCAAAGGCAATTACGGTGATCTTGGTCATGATTGGCCCCGCATTTCTCCGAGGCCGAAATATACACTTCAATCGTCAAGTCAACCGGCGCCATGCCGGCGGCACAATAATGTGAACCCGCCAGGCGTTCAGCCAAAACGGATGTGGCGCGATGTGGGGTAAAAATCTTAGCGGTTTATCGATGCGATATATTCGCGCACTTCCCGTACGCGGCCTGCAAGAGCCTTGAGCGGAGCCGGTTTGTCGGGGTTGTCTTCAATCGATTCGGCGCAATCGGCGAGCTGAAAGGCTCCAATTCCGCGCGCCGATCCCTTCAGCTGATGCGCGAGGTTCCTGCGCTCTTCGCCGATGCTAAGTTTCAGCTTTTCGGAAAGTTCAGCCATCTGGTGAATGAACAGGTTCAGGATCTCGCGTTCCAGTTCGCGGTCACCGAGTGTATGCCGTGCCAGGTGGACCAGATCGACCGGCCGCTTGTAGGCTGGAGGGCTTGTTTCCCCGCCGGGCAGTCCAAATACAACTTCTTCAGTCCGAATT
Source organism: Phyllobacteriaceae bacterium (assembly GCA_024645155.1). GTDB lineage: Bacteria > Pseudomonadota > Alphaproteobacteria > Rhizobiales > Rhizobiaceae > JAHEGF01. The sequence continues at coordinate 17,570 of JAHEGF010000011.1, forward strand.
ACCGCCATCGTGCCATTCCCTTGTGCCCTTCCAGACAGGAAATGACGGTAGCGAACCGGTATGGACAGTCCGTTAACGGCCGCGAAATGTGCAAAAACAAACTTAATTCGCGTTAACCTTATATTTAAACTTTTATACATCTCGGCAAAATCTGGTTCCATTTGTCGCTTCCGCGCTCTACGATGACAGATTGAAAAACGGAACATACTGCCTTCGGGCAATGTGCATAAACCGGCGGGAAACACCGGGACAAGTACAGGGTACAGCGGCATGGCGCGTAAAACGACCACCAGCAAGAAGCTGGACGACACGATCGATGCAACTCTCGAAGAAGCGCTTGAGATGGATCTTGATCTCGATTACCTTGACGACGACTTCGAGATCGACGCGTCGATGGATGAACTGGAGGCCCAGATCGCACAGGCCGCCGACGAACTGGCCAAGGAAAACGGTGACGCCAAACCTGCAGCGCAATCCAAGCCGGCGCGATCGGCAAAAGGGCCAACGGTCGCTCCACCCTCACCTCTTCCCGAGATGCCACCAGCTCCGGCCAATGTCGCTGCAAACGATGACCGCCAACGCGATTTCCGGTCGCTGCTGGCGACCGTAAACCGCCGCACGCCGACCACGGTTTACTGGACCACGGCATTCGTATCGATCCTCTGGATCTTGGGCGGGCTCAGTTTCGGCCACCTGCTCTATTCCCCGCAAATCTGGGAAATCTCCACATTCCAGCAATTCTTCTCGACCCCCTACGCGGTTGGACTGGCCGTCGGCATAGTCATACCGATCCTGTTTTTCTGGGGATTTGCGGTGATGGTGCGCCGGTCGCAGGAAATGCGCCTTGCCGCACGTTCCATGACCGAGGTTGCCGCATTTTTGGTAGAACCCGAGAATATCGCGCAGGACCGTGTCATGACCGTTGGTCAGGCCGTGCGCCGCGAAGTACAGGCAATGGGAGATGGTATTGAACGCACACTGGCACGTGCAGTCGAGCTGGAAGCCCTTGTCCACACCGAGGTCAACGAACTTGAGCGCGCCTATTCGGAAAACGAACGCCGCATTCGTTCACTGGTCGACGGACTGGGTTCGGAGCGTGATGCAGTTGTTTCTCACGCCGAACGCGTTCGCTCGTCGATCGCCGGTGCACACGAGCAGCTCAAGGAAGAACTGAACTCCGCAAGCGACATCATCCGTGACACGGTCGACAACGCGTCGTCGCTTCTGACGACGACGATCAACGAATCCGGCGAACTGCTGGTCGGCTCGATCAACGACAGCGGCTCGCGCATCAATGAATCCATTGCAGACCGCCTCGAAGCCGTGTCGGGCCGCATTACCACGTCCGGCGAAGCCGTTGCCAGCCTGCTCGACACCCGTATCGCGAAAATCGGCGAAAGTTTCGATACCAGCCTTGCCGGGCTCACTTCATCGATGGATGGCCGCAGCAAGACCCTTGCCGAAGAATTCGACATGAGGGTCGCAGCACTGAATACCGGAACCGAGAAAATCAACTCGGTTCTCGATTCCCGCCTGACAGCAATCGAGACGGCGCTGGGTGAAAGCGGCAACAAGATTGCCGCTGAAATCGAGTCGCGTGTCTCCGGCCTTGATGCCGGGACCGAAAGTATCAAATCGACTCTTGATGCCCAACTGGCAGCCATCGAAGGCACGTTCTCGGAACGTGGAAAATCGCTGATCGGGGAATTCGAGACACGCATTACGGCAATCGACAACGGGACCGAAAAGCTCAATAGTGCCCTGGAAACCCGCGCACGCCAGATCAATGAAACACTGGTCGAACGCACACGCGGCATTGCCGGCGTATTTGCTGAAGGCCGCGAAACCATCACTTCCATGATCGAGGAAGGCAAAGCTCGGATCGGCGCAGACATGGCGGAACTGGTCATGTCCACATCGACAATGCTTGAAACACGGGCCGGCGAATTCGCAGACAAGCTGAACGTCAGCCGCGACCAGATTTCTGCGACGCTTGATGCGGATATGTCGAAAATAATCGATCTGCGCGACGGAATTGCCGGAGTTCTGACCGAAGACATCGGCCGGATTGAAGATGCATTCCGCAATCATACCGGTGTCATAGAAGAGCGCACCAAAACCATGGAGAAAGCGCTCGGCATGGGTGTCGGAAATGTTCGCGCCGCGCTCGAAGGCAGTGCCGTCGATGTTGCAAAATCGCTCAGCGAAAGTGTTGCCAACGCAACCCGCACGCTTGGCCAGTCCGCGGACGCCGCATTCGAGGAGGCCGATCGCAAGATCATGGCCCGGACACACCAGACCTCGGCGGAACTCGACAAGCGTGCCGACGCGATCGCCTCTGCCTTTGATCAGGCCGATAGCCGTATTCGCGCGCGTATCGAGGAAAGCGCAGCTGCAATTGCCTCCCGCAATGAGGAAATTTCGGCAACTTTCGACGCCATCGACCAACGCTTGATGGCACGTACGCACCAGACGTCCGCCGAACTCGATAAACGCACCGAAGTCGTCGAGGCCTCTCTTGCGGCAATCGACAAGAAGCTGATCGAGGGCGCAGATGGCGTCATTGACCGCCTGTCGAACATATCGGGCAGCATGGCGGAAAAGGTTACCGCCCATATCACCAGCGCCGAATCCAAACTGTCTGCGAAAGCCGACCAGCTTTCCGAATCCTTTGCGGCGATCAATGCGCATATCGAAGAGCGTACCAGCGAAACCACCAGGTCGCTGTCGGAGAGCACAAAAGAACTGAACTCGATGCTCGCAAGCCGCTCTTCCGAAATCTCGCGGATCCTCGACGAGAAGGCCCGGCCGCTGATCGAGGCATTCGCGGCAAGTGGCGGCGAATTGCAAAAAAGCCTCGAAAACGCGACCGCATTGGCAACCGAACGCCTGCGCTCCGAAAGCGCCGAACTGGTCAAGGCACTGGCCAACCGTACCGCCGACACGCTTTCTGCGGTCGAGAATTCGCAAAACAGCCTGACCGAGAATGTCGGCGCCCTTATCGACCGCCTGTCGTCTTCCAATTCGAAGCTTGGCGAGCTGATGGAACTTGCTTCGCACAGTCTTTCGGAAGTCGAAGGCCGGCTTAGCGGCACCACCGACCGGTTCAACGAAACGGCCGAGAAAGCGGCACAGTCGCTGTCGACCTCCTCGCGGATCATTGACGCCAACACCGGCAAACTGGCCGAACTGTCGAGCGACACGCTCGGACAGATTGCGGCCATAGCCAACCGTTTCGAAGACCATGGCAAAATGCTGGCCTCGGCCAACGACCTGCTCGGCTCTGCACAGTCAAACCTGTCATCAACACTGGAAGATCGCCGCGACGCACTCGAAAGCCTGGCGCTCGGCCTCGTGGCGAAATCGGAAGAAATCGAAAAGGTCATGCGCACCTTCGAAGGAATGGTGGAACGTGCGGCGTCTTCCGCCGAGGGCCGCACCCGAGATACGGCATCGCAAATGCAGTCGGTGGTCAACGAAGTGATCGACTCTGCATCGCAGCGCTTTGCCGATGCAACCAGCGAAATGCGCGAGACTGCAAACTCGATCCGCCGCGAACTTGAGGAAACCCGGTCCGAATTGAAACGCGGTGTCCTTGATCTTCCCGAGGAGACGAAAGAATCGACATCGGCGCTCCGCCGTGCTGTAGCTGACCAGATCGGCGCATTGAAGGAACTGACCAACATTGTCACAAGTTCTGGCCGCGGCCTCGATGTCAGTGGCTCTCGTGAGCGCAGTCCCGAACTGCCGCAGCCGGTTCGCCCTGCGCCGCAACCCGAACGCCAGTCCGACCTGCGCGGCGGACATGATGCACCGGTGGCTACTGCGCCGGCGCCTGCGCGCGCTCCCGCAGCACGCGACAATGCGTCCGGCGGCTGGGTCCAGGATCTGCTGCGACGTGCATCCACCGATGATGAACCGGCAGCACCAGCGCACTCTCCGCAACAGCGTTCACCGCTGCACATCGTCGAGTCGCTCAATTCACTGTCTGTCGACATTGCCCGCGCCATCGACCATGACGCCTCTGTCGACCTGTGGGACCGTTATCGCCGCGGCGAGCGCGGCATCTTCACCCGGCGCCTCTACACAATAAAGGGCCAGCAGACGTTTGACGAAATTCGCAGCAAGTACCAGCAGGATCGCGAATTCCGTGAAGCGGTCGACCGCTACTGCCTGGATTTCGAGAAACTCCTGAAGGATGTTGCCCGCAATGACCGCGAGAACATCATGACGCAAACCTACCTGACCTCCGATACGGGCAAGGTTTACACGATGCTGGCTCATGCGTCGGGACGCCTGCGCTAGCACGTTCCCGGTATCTGTAATTCGGAAACTAACGCGGGGCCGGTCCCCGCGTTTTTCGTTGCGGTCACATCACCGACAGCGACCAGTCGAGAATCTCAAGGGCCGCCTCATCAAAGGCCCGGTCAAGCGCGCCAACAAGGGCGTCGTTGCCATCACCGCCGGCACTTGCCGTCTTGGCGAAAGTCCGTGTTCCGCGAACGACACCGTTACGGTCGTTTAAAACCCGCACATTCAGTTCGACATTGGCAGACTTGCCACCGGACACGATGCTGAATTTGCGGATGTCGACGATAACCCGGTAGTCGATTGCCAGGCCCTCGCCCGGCGTGCCGACGCCGCCAACGCGGCCGGATCGCTGGAAAGTTTCGACCAGGCGGGCCTGAACGATTGTCGGCAGCCGGTCTGCCCATTGCGCACCGGCCAGGTATTCGATGACGCCCGTTTGCGGTTCGATGACGATGTTCTGCCCATCGAGCGCTTTCAGTGCCGTCGGCTCGGTTATCAGCAATTGCAGTCGTGCGCGCCGGTTTCCTGTTGTACCGGCGTCAGGTGCGGACAACTGGTAGGTGTCGAGCGGTTTGGAGCCGCCACCAAGCGCGGCACATCCGCTCAGCAATGCCGTGGCGATCAAACTGGCGCTGATAACCCCGAAAGTCGATCTCACTTTTTTGTTCCCCGTACCAGGCGGCCGCGCGAGCCAAATCCCCTTATCCGCATAGCAGGTCCGTTTCTTGTCCGCCACATCAGCCAATGTCAACGCCGCGAGCGCCCATCAGAGCGGCGAACGTCTCCCTCGCCGCCGGTGATGATGCGTTGCGGGTTCCGTTCAAGGTCTGATACCGCCCTTTCAATACGGCTGATCGAACGCCGGCTGTCGCGAACCAGCGCTTCGACGTCGCGCAATCCCTGCCCCGAAAACCGCGCCAGGCCGTCGGTGATCGTGCCCATGCGCGCATTCAGCGTATCGGCGATCTCACGTATGGATTTCAGGGTCTCGGCGGCCTGAGCAAACAGGTCCTCGCCGTCGGCGTCACCAAGGAACCCGTCAACCTTTGCCAGCACACCGTCAACCCGCGCTGATGCATCCTTTAGGCGGCGGGCGATTTCCGAGGCATCGGTGATTACCTGGTCGATGTCGTCGGCGCGGCGGCCGACCTTTTCGGTCACCTTGGCAATATCCTGGGCAATGACGCGCGTATCACGGCTGGCCTGCTCGAAATTCGCAATTGCCGATGAGACCCGTCCCGGGTCGACACCGGCGACAATCCTGTCAACTTCCGTCAATGTCCCTTGCGCCTTGTCGGCAACAGCGCCAAACGACTTCACCGCCTCATCTACCGAGGCGACGATGTCCTCAAGCCCTTCGCTGGCCTTGTCGAGCCGCTCGGAAAAAGCCGCCGCATTGTCGACGATCTGGCCGACTTTTTCCCCGTCAACGGCCTTCAGCACGTCCTCCGCTGCGGTCAGTGTCGATTCCAGTTTCCCCGAAACCTGCTTCAAAGTCTCCGACAACTCGCCGACACTCGAAAGGAATGTATCGATACCGTCAGCATTCTTTGCCAAGGCGTCGGAAAACGTCTCGGCATTTTCCAGCGTCTTTTTCAGGGGTTCGCGCGACTCGTCGAAAAAGCTTTGCACGCTGGCCAGCACTTCGTTTGTCCGGTTGGCAATGTCCTGAGCCGTCTTGAGGATGTTGGTGACAGCCGAGGGTTTGGCTTCAATAATCGCGTCAACACCCTCCTCCGCGGCCTTGTCGAGGATATTGCGTTCCTTAGGATTACCGCCGATCATTTCGATATAGGCCTGGCCTGTCAGGCCCTGCACCCCGATCTCGGCCTGCGTCGACGGAGTGACCGGCGTCAGGCGGTCAACCCTGGTTTCGGCTATAGCTACATCGGGATTGTTGATATCGATATACACGCGCGACACATCGCCGACCTTGACGCCGTTGAACAACACGGAACTTCCGCGGCCGAGACCTGCAGCAGAGCCCGGAATGCGCACGTTCAGGATCACCAGTTCTCCCAGGCTGCCGCTTCCGGCCTTCCAGTAGACGAACCCCAGCGCCGCGAGGATCGCAAGCAGCGTAAACACTCCGACAACAACATAATTGGCGCGTGTTTCCATAATCCAAGCTTCAGCCTCTTGCCGCGTGATCTATCAGTCTTGCGCGTTTGCCGCGGAAATATGCCTGTACCCAGGGATCATCGCAACGCAGCATATCGTCAATCGTCCCGGCAACCAGAACCTTCCTGTCCCCGAGAACCGCAATCCGGTCGCAGACAGAAAACAGGCTGTCGAGATCGTGTGTCACCATATAAACTGTCAGGCCAAGCGTGTCTCGCAGTTTCGCCACAAGTTCGTCAAATTCCGCCGCTCCGATCGGGTCGAGACCTGAAGTCGGCTCGTCGAGAAACACAACATCGGGATCAAGCGCCAGCGCGCGCGCCAGGGCGGCACGCTTGATCATCCCGCCGGAAAGCTCGGAAGGGAATTTTTCAGCCGCACTGGGTTTCAGTCCGACAAGTTCAATCTTCAGGCGCGCCAGTTCGTCCATCAGTTTTTTCGGCATGTCGAGATATTCGCGCATCGGAACCTGGATGTTTTCCAGCACCGTGAGCGACGAGAACAGAGCGCCCTGCTGAAACAGCACGCCGAGGCGCATGTCGATCAGCATCCGCTGGTATTCATCCAGTTTGCTGACATCATGCCCAAACATCCGGATCAGTCCGCTTTGGCGTTGGACAAGGCCGAGGATCGCCCGCATCAATACCGATTTTCCCGAGCCCGACGCACCAACAAATCCGAGAATCTCGCCGCGGTAGACATCGAGGTCGAGATTTTCCAGAACCGTTGTTGTGCCGAATGAAACCGTAACGCCACGCACCGAGATGAGTACGTCCTTGCCCTCGGCTTCAACGTGGCCGGTTTCTTCAATACTGGAAACTGCTGCCGTCATCGGACCCGCCGTTAGAAATCGATCGCCGCGTAAAACATTGCAAACATGCCGTCGACCACGATGACCACGAAAATCGCCTTCACAACCGAAGCGGTAACATGCCGTCCAAGTGATTCGGCACTGCCACCCACCTTCATGCCCTCAACCGCGGCGACGATCCCAATGATCAGTGCCATGAATGGCGCCTTGATCAGGCCTGCGTAATAGGTGTTCAGACCAATTGCATCACGCAGCCGTTCAATGAAGATTTCCGGTGCGATGCCCGAATAGGCCCATGAAACCGCCATGGCGCCGCCGATTGCCGCAAAGTCGGCTATGATCGTCAGCAGCGGCAAGGCGATCACCAGCGCAACCAGGCGCGGGAACACCAGCACGCCGATGGGATTGAGCCCGATGACTTTCAATGCATCGATCTCCTCGCGCATTTTCATCGAGCCGACTTCGGCGGTGATCGCACTTCCGGAGCGTCCGGCGATCATGATGGCGGTCAGCAGGACCCCGATTTCACGCAGTACCAGGATACCAACCAGGTCGACGACGAAGATTTCCGCACCGAAAACGCGAAGCTGGAAGGCACCTTGCTGGGCGATGATGGCGCCGATGATAGTCGACATCAAAACAATGACCGGGATGGCGCCAACACCCATACGGTCAATCTGGCTGACGATGGCCGCCGGGCTCAGCGCGTGTCCGCGGCCAAGCTTCATCTGCGCTCCACGCACGGTCGCACCAAGAATATCCAAGGCCATGATGAAATCCTGGCCAAGCGAAACAACATTGCGCCCAAGCGCTTCCAGCAGCGGCAGCAATGAAAGACTGAAACGTTTGGGTTCAGGCGGTTCCCTGCGCGCAGCGGCGGCAACGGCCTCCAGCAGCGTTTCGGCCGCCTTGCTCTGCCCGACCATGGAGACCGCGGTTCCCCGCGCCTCGAATGCAGCCATCATGCGTTCCACTTGCCAGGCCCCTGCCGTATCCATCGCCTCGACACCGGAAAGGTCCGCAACAACGCCATTTGGCGCATCCCTTGCTTCAACCGCACGGATTTCCGCGTCGACCCTGCCCGCCCGATAGGTATTCCACAGGCCGCTCAGTGCAATCGTCAGCACGCCCTCATCGGCCGAACACACCACTTTGGGATCGCGGTCATCGGCGGCGCTTGCGTCACTGTCCGGTTTCGTCAACATGTCATGAGGTTTATCGTTTCTCGTTCCGCCTGTCACA
>JAHEGF010000413.1 GCA_024645155.1 Phyllobacteriaceae bacterium
GCCGGCTGTGACAAGAGCGGATTCGGGGACACCGAGCCGATTGGCGGCGGCCTTGACGAGGACTGCGCGCGCCACGGCACCCGCCATGCGCATTTTTTCAAAGGCATCACGGGTCGATGTCGAACCGCCGGTTATCTGCAATCCGATAGTTCTTCCTGTCGCCTCGAATGCCGTACGGGCAGCCTCGACAATGGTGCTATGGTTGAAAAAGGCTGCAGGAACCAGGTCGCCGGCGACAACGGAATTGTAGTAGAACGCCGATTCCGGGCCATGTTCTACCTTGATAGCGGCAAGGTCGACGTCAAGTTCCTCGGCCACCATCGCAGTCAGGGTGGTTGTGACACCTTGTCCCATCTCGGCGCGCGGAACGATAACGGTCACGGTGTTGTCTGCCGCGATCTTTACATAGGGGTTGAAAGCATACTCACCGTCCTCGGCTTCAAGCGGATTATCCCAGGGCTGCCGGTAAAAATAGTATCCAACCGCAAACCCGCCCGCGATCAGGCCGGTACCTATCATGAAAGTCCTGCGGGCGATCTTGCCGGCGCGTGCCATATCAGCCCGCCCGCCCTGCTTTATCCGCTGCAGCCCGTTTGATTGCAGCGCGTATTCGCGGGTAAGTACCACAGCGGCACATATTACCGCTCATCGCCTCATCGATCTCCGCATCGCTCGGTTCGCCAACTGTTTCGATCAGGGCCACCGCGCTCATGATTTGTCCGGACTGGCAGTAGCCGCATTGCGGCACCTGCTCATCGATCCATGCCTGCTGGACCACATGCAGCGTGCCCCGGTGTTCAAGGCCTTCTATCGTTGTGACAGCGCCATCGACGGCGGAGACCGGCAAGGTGCAGGATCGCACCGCTTCGCCGTTTACATGAACCGTACATGCGCCACAGGCACCGATACCGCAACCGAATTTCGGCCCCTTGATGCCGGCAAGATCGCGCAGCGCCCAAAGTAGCGGCATTTCCGGATCGGCATCGATCTCCAGGACGGTTCCATTGACAGTCAGTTGCATGACCGATCTCCGTTGTGCCGTAGATGGCAGCAGCTTTGCCGCTTAAAGTGCTGTCCATCCACCATCGACCGAAATCGACGTGCCGGTGATTTGTGCCGCCGCGTCCGAGCACAGGAAAACAGCGGTACCGCCGATCTGGTCAACCGTGGCAAATTGCCGGGTGGGCTGACGCAGCAACATGACCTTCTCGATAACGTCGTCGCGCCCCATGTTGTGAACCTTCATCTGGTCGGCGATTTGAGCCTCCATCAGTGGTGTCAGCACATATCCGGGGCAGATGGCATTGCAGGTTGCGTTGACACGAGCTTCTGCAAACTCGAGGGCAATTGTCTTCGACAAGCCAACCACACCGTGTTTGGCCGCGATATAGGCCGACTTGAAAGGCGAAGCGGTCAAGCCGTGGGCGGACGCAATGTTAATGATCCGGCCCCACCCGGCTTCTTTCATGAGCGGAATTGCCGCTGCAGAAGTGTGAAACGCCGACGAAAGGTTGATTGCAATGATCGCGTCCCACTTTTCGGCTGGGAATTCCTCGATTTTCGCTACATGCTGGATACCTGCGTTGTTGACCAGAACGTCCACCGATCCGAATTTCTCCATTGCATTGGCGATCAGGGCGCGGCACTGGCCAGCATCTGACATGTCGGCCTGGATGTATTCGGCCGTGCTGCCATGTTTGCTGGCCAGGTCGGCGGTAATCGCGCGATCCTCGCTGGTATCAGAGAATGAATTGACGACGATATTGTATCCATTCTCAGCCAATGCCCGCGCGATGCCGAGGCCTATTCCCGATGTCGAGCCGGTAATAACTGCGGTACGTTTTTTACTCATGTCCTGTGGCCCATGTTGAAAATTGATCTGATGACATAGCATCATAGGAGATATTGCGCTGCAACAAATTTCCCGGCCAGGCCGTAAAAAGCTCAAGAACTTCGAGATCTGAAAATTCATTTCCGCATTGACAACACCTGTCCGCCGATCCATCCCGGTGACTGAACGATACCCAGAGAGTATGATGACCGAATATCTGTCCGAGCCGCTCGCACGAAGAAAAAGCGTTGCTGTCGATGTCGGCGGAGTTGTGATCGGCGGCGGCGCGCCGGTGATCGTGCAATCCATGACCAACACCGATACCGCCGATGTCGATGCAACTGTCAGGCAGGTTGCTGCGCTCAATCGTGCCGGATCGGAAATTGTGCGTATCACCGTCGACCGCGATGAGGCGGCCGCAGCTGTGCCCAGAATCCGCGACGGGCTCGAGGCCCTTGGCCTTGATGTGCCGCTTGTCGGTGATTTCCACTATGTAGGTCACAAATTGCTCGCCGATCATCCAGGCTGCGCCGAG